>DATLQY010000632.1:0-17363 GCA_035534975.1 Pirellulales bacterium | reverse complement strand
GCCTGATCACTCTGCCAATGTTCCGACGCGGCGTTGTTGCAAAGCCTGAACGAACGCGCCAATTTATGATCCGAGCGCTAATGCAACGGAGGCGATTCGCAGACGAGCACCAAAACTGAAGCTCCTCGGGCGAATCCAATGATTGACCACAATAACGCGGGAGTGCTCTTCCGTTCGCGCGACCCTCTGCCGCCGATGATTTTCCTGGGAGAGTCGCCCAAGGGAACGGAAGTTGCCCACTTGTTCGCGCTGCGTGAGGACGAGCAGTTGATCTGCGTGTTTCACCGCGCTCTGCGGGGCGCGCTGGTGAATACCGCCGCCCTGACGTCAAGGCACCTTTGGTGCCGCCCCCTGGAAGACGAGACCGCGGCCCTGGTATTAGCGCAGATTTCCGAATTTCGGCCTGGGATCGAGACGGCGCAACTGATTCTCAAGCGTTCGCTTGAAGGCCGACTTGATAACTTTCCTTCGTCTCTGCATGGAGTGCGTCCGCGTTGCGTCGGCCCGATGGATCGGCAGTACGATTTCTGCCGCGGATTCACGCCGCCCCAATTTCCAGGGTCATGGAACGGAGCAAGGCGCGCAGCGGGGTGCCGTTGAATAAAAACGTCTCGTGCCACGCGGCCTCCGGAATGAAACCTTGGGAATGCGCGCGTACCGCTTGGGTCCAGGCATCGGACGTGCAAAACGGCGGCCCTTGGTCCGCCATCTCCTGCGCGTTCAAGAATCCAAGGTATACGAGCGTTACCGGGACGCCAAGCGCGGCGAGCTTCCAGGCCCACGCAAAGCGGTTGCAGATCTGGTAATTTGCCTTGGCCGTCAGGTTCCACCCCGGCATCACCTCGTTCAAGCCGTCATTTGCCTCCTTGATCGCCTGTTCGATGTGATTATGGTTCTGTGCGTTCCCTCCCGTCGACTTGCCTTCGGTGGGGAACTCGTTGGTGTGGGCTTTCGCCTCAACGAGAATCAACCCTTCACGCCCATCAATCGAAGCGCCGCTGGCGACATCCCAGTTGGGGACATTCGCATTTTTGGGATTTGCTAGCCACCAATGCATGAGTGCGTCGCGGCGGTTGGCGGAGATAAAAGCTTGCGTATCGCCGAGCCTAGCCTCCTGGGGCATCCGGAAGCCGTTGGGCAACCAAACGTGTCGATCGGGATGAACGACGGCCGTTCCATCGACCAATTCGCGGAGGCGCTCAGCGACTGTCGCACGATCGCCTTCGGTGAAGACGACACACCGCAAGCGGCTGCCACGGCGCTCCTTCGGTTCGAGCATTCCAAGCTGATCAAGCGTCGGCACGAGCGACCTCATCACATTCCAGTAACGTCTCCTGAAACACCATCTCGCCACGCGCTACCCGATCGAGCACCTTTCCGAACTGGCCACAGCGCTGCTCGCAAAGCCACGGACGATTGCCGCCGTCCCGCCCTCTCTTGCGGACGACGAAAATGAACAGCGTGAACCAGGATGCGTCATCCAATGGCCATTGGAGCTTATGTTCGGTGGCGTATTGCCGTGCCTTCGTGAGCGCGGCGTAGAGGGCGTCGTTGTATTTTTTCAGCACTGAGTTGACCGTTCTGCGGTTCGCCGCGTGGCAAATGTGCAACATGCTTTTCCCGTGTTCGGCGGATTCCCGGATTAGCTTTTGGAAGTCCTTCGAGATTGCAGGAATCCCAGGCTGATCCTTCTTCAGTTCAACCAGGTTAAGTCTCACTGCGTCGTAGCTAGCGCCCTGCAGGACAACAAAATCGTGCCGCGCCGATACCTTGTTTTCCCCGCCGACAGGTACGAAGCGGTACGTTCCTCGGGTTGGCACCTCGATCCCATAATAAACGTCTCCCATTAACTCCGCGACTTGCGCCAAAGCATGTCGCATCTCGGGCTCACGGATTCTGGGCTCACGATTCTTTGCGGTCTGTGTGAGCACCAGCCCGCCGATGCGACCGGGACATAGCACGGCGCGACGCGACGCGGCTTTGACGAAATCGCGAAATTCATTCGGATTCATTGCACTCCACTCGGATGAGGTTCATTCCGCAGCCCTAGACTATACACTCCGTCATGCGACGCCACCATCAGCCGCCCAGACACCAGCCTCACCCGAACCAGAACTTCCCCGTCTCGCCGTCTCCGGCTTCCTGTTTGGCCGCCTCCCGGACCGCGAGGCTCGGCTCCGGCCGACCGCAAACGATCAACCCGGCGGCGACGTCTTCCAGATGGGGCCAGAGCGGCGACCAGGAATTCCTGTTTTCCGGGTGACGAGCCCAGCGAATACGTTCGACGTCGATGGCGACGTCGGTGCAGCCACCGATGATCAGCAACGGCCTGATCAGCACCGTAAGCTCCTCGGGCACACCTTCAACCCTCTCTCCCAACCCTAATGCCCGCTTGAGGCGGACGACGTTACCGTAGGCCGCCGCGATCGACTCACGCTGCTGCGCGAGCCAAACACCGTATGCTCGAAGCTGCAGGACGACGGCTGGCTTGTCGGTGGGCACCAGCAGCCGTTCATCGGCGCGGTGCGCGATGACCGCGAAGCAGAGTTTTTCAATCGACGGATCAAAATAGGCCAGGTCGATAGGACCGTGGACGTTGCCAGCGAACCCGACCTCTTGGTCGACGATGCGGTTGCGCGGGTCGACGGCGAACCGGTGCCGAATCCCGTCCGGCGCTCCCGCGAATTTCGCCATTCGCTTGTAGGCGTGCAAAACGTCGGGCGTGCCGAAAGCGATCGCCCGCGGCGACGGCGGAGGGTCGAACGCAAAGCCCGCGTCGTCCCGCCAACGCATGGGAAGGTGGCGATGGTAGCTTTCCGTCGATGACTCCAAGGGAAGCAAGTGGCGGTCCACGGCCGCGGTCAGCGATCCACCAGTCAGCGATCCACCTTCGAGCCGAAGGTCCGTGAGCAGCGCCTGCCCGCGGTAGTAGACCGTGATGCTCCCGTAGCCGATCTCGGGCTGTAGTTCCCGATCGGCGCAGATGTTCCGCCAAAACGGGTTGTTGACCAGCGACTCAACCAAATCCGGCGAGAGCGAACGGCAAAAGTCGTCAACACGAGGCGGCGAGTTCATGTCGATCATGGTCGTCCGGCGATTTTCGGGAAATGCATGGGAAGGCCGAACCGCCTGGCGAAAAACCGCGCGAGCCTGCTCGGCGGCGCGCACCGGCAGCAACCCTCGAAACCCTCGGGAGGGGCGTGAGTCGCGCACCAGGCGGTCTTGCAGCCGCGGCAACGCTTCACGTGCGTGAAGCAAAGCGGCGTGCCGCAGGCGAGGCAGCGCTCGTCGGCCGCAAACAAATAGTCGTAATAGTGGGGCGCGTTCCGGTGGTATTCAACCAGGCAAGGTTCGCAGAGCCGGTTCGCACGCTCGAGCCGCGCGATCTGGTTTTCGATGGGGCGCAGTAGCTTCGCGAACAACGCCTCCGTGCAGGCCAGGCAGAGCAGGTCAACGTCGGTGCATTGGTCGAATTTCAATTGTTTCAACACGGGTGCCGTCACCTCGACGGGAAGCCGACACATTGACGACTGCTCGCGCCGCTCGCGCCAAATACTGCCGAAGTTGCCATCGACACACCGCTGTAACCAGCCGCGCGCCGGGTCGGCCACGCGGTACCACTTCAGGGGCAGCCAGGTGGAGAGGAGCGTGTGCCAAGTGGCGTGGTGCTTCTTGCAGACGCCGGCGCCGCACATCGTGCAGCCTCCCACGCCCCGCCTCCCGCAGGCGCACGTGCCGCCGCGATGGATGATGGTGAACTCGGTCGGGTTGAGCCAGCGAAACGTGCCGTCGCAATTCTGGCAGACGAAGGCATTCGCGCGGTACTCCGTGCATGAAGGCGAGCCGCAACTGGGGCAAGTCACCGATTCGTTGGGCATATTGGCTCCTGGGTCAACGCGAGATTCGAACGGGCGGACGGAAGGTTCGTATGGTTGCCAATCCAAGGTTTCGTTTGCGTCCGTCGGTGCCCGCTGTAGCACCAAAGGTGCGTAATTCGAAAGCCCAGGGCGCAGCCCTGGGGACCGTTCCCGAGGAACCGTCGTAAGCCCTGAAAGGGCGCTACCTCGCAACGCGCGATGGTCCATCGCCTCAATATCGTTTGGCCGCGCGTCGCCATCGTGACCCCACTCCGGTGCGCCTGCGGTGTCACCCCGTTGGGGTGAAGACGTGAAATTGGGCCAAATTCCCAGGGCGTTGCCTTGGGCTGGGGAATATGACCCCGTTGGGGTCGCGACCACCATGCCGTCGACTCGCGAGCGTATCCCGTGGTGCGCCGACCTGACAACTTTTCCAATTGATCGTGTTTCAAATTTCGGGCCTTCAATTGAGCGCAAACGCCTGCCGCAAACGGGCGGTTTTGGTCCGCAGGTACTTCCGCAGCCGAGCCAATTCGGCCGTGCCGGCAGCCAAGGCGTCGAGCTCCTCCCACGAAACGTGGGCAAAGCGATCGGCGAATTCGGGCCTTACCAAGCCGTGAAATTCGCGGCAACTTTCGGCCTCGTGCCCGCGGCGCGTGAGGTTGGCGTGGTAGGCGCGCGTGGTTTGGGCGTCTGCGCGGGCCATCCACTCGGCGAACACCATGTTCCGCCAGAGTTGGTAATGCACTCGCGGCCGGCGGCGAGCCTGATCCTGGTCGAGGATCGAAAGCTCGCGATCCTGGTAGATGTCAAGCAGCTCCTGCTTGGTGAGCGAGGTCGCGTTCGTTCGCCGGCCATCGGTGTAGACCGGATTGGGGCTGATGAACTTGGCCTCGATCAGGATCAAGTACACGCCCGGCAGCCAGAGCGCGATATCGGGCTCGGTAAGTGGGCGTTTTAGGGGCAAGTTGGTTTCAAACCGTTCGCGGGCACGGCGCAGCAGGTCCCACGGCTGGAACATGTTGTCTGAAACGCTGATGCCCCAGAGGAACAGCTTCGGCTCGTCGGAGCGCGGCAAGCCGGTGATCTGTTGGGCGACGCGGTGCAGCACGTACGCCCGCTGGAAGGAGCGGAACACGTTCCAGGTTAGGGCGTCCTCGGAGTTTTCAAGGCCGAACCGGTGGCTCTCGAACTTGGAGGGGTGCCCCAACACTCGTTCCCCGGCGAGCTCGGCGTCGATGATGAAGTTCCGCCGCGGGTCGGTATAGGAATAGGTACAATCGGTACTCGCATGGCAGCGGATGCCGTGGTCGGGGCACGTGTCGCCGCTGCCGCGATGGCGCGTCGGCGGACGCAATTCGTGGACGCAGCCACGAACGTAGCAGCCAACCTGGCGACGCGGGCCGTCCACGAAACGTGGAACCGGATCGAGATCGGCGGTGCCGTAGGGCAAGGCGGTCGATGGATGGGTGTCAGGCGTCAAGTACGCCTCGAGTGTGAAGCAGTGGTGGTTTGCGGATTGCGCAAATGTCGGGTCACGCGCTGTTTGGTTTTGATACAAGTTTATTCCGCCACAGGGTGGAGGACGCCATGCCACCGGCTCGCCCGGTGGTTGCTGACGTTGGCTGCTACTCACGGCGGCCTCCCTTCATGTCTTCAAATCGCCGTTGCCCGGCCGCTGCCTGCGGCAGCGGCCGGGCAACGGCGTCGGCAGGGAAAATCATTTGGTTTTTTGGGCCGGCCGTTCGTAGCTGCCAGCGTGATACTCCACCGGGCAAGCCGGTGGCATCTGTTGAAGCCAGGCGTCCTATCAACATCTTTCGTCCTCATCCCAATCCAGGTCAGAAACTTCGCCCCCCTTGATTCTCAAGTCGATTCCCAAGGCCCGTGACAAGGCTTCCGGCTGGCCGGCGATGCAGCGCTCGTGATCGTCGAACATCGCCGCCGCCGACCGCGGCAGGTCGAACGCGCGCCGCACGGCTGTCAGGCCGCCACCGCCGCGCGGCGCGTCGTTGCCGTGGTAAAGGATCCGCGCGCCGTAGCGCAGGTCCTGGGCGATCCGCCGGCTCACGCGGCCGCGCGGCAGGCTGGCGTAATCGATCGGCAGTGGCATGTCGTCCGGCACGTCCGGCAATTGCTCGTCCACATGGCCACGCGGCAGGCTGCCATTTTCGATCCCCACCAGTGGGCGTCGCCAATGGTATTCGAGCGAATCGACGACGTGCTTCCAGACGCCAACGTGGTCTGACGACGGCGCCCAGGCGTCGAAGAACACTTGCACCTCCCAGGAAACCTCGCCGCGGCCGGCTGGGAGCGGCACCCAGTACCAGGCACCCGTCAAATGTCGGGGCAGAAAGAGCATTCGCGTCGCAGTCCGCCAACGGCGCCGCGCCGTCTCCCGTGCGCGCGGCGTGGCGACGGTGGCCAACAGGCGGTCGAGGTCGAAGTCGTCGCGCGCAAGTTTTTTAGCCTCAGCCCTCTTCATCGTCCAACTCCAGAATGAAGTCCTCGTCGTCCTCCAGCGCCACCGGCAACTCGATCCCGTCGGCGCAGGATTGACATGGCCCCGTTTCTGCCACTGCGAGCTCGGCGAGCAACGAATCCATTCGCGCGACGCGCGGCAACGGGGCGGGCACGTCGGTTTCGCGAGGATCCGCCGGCATGTCGATCCAGCAGTATTCGACGTGGGACTCAAGAATGTCGTGCATGCAAGCTCCTTTTTGTAGTAGGGACAAAACTCGGAGCGTGGCCCCGGAGATGGACTTTTTCAAGGCGTTGCGCCGCACGTGCCTATGGGCCCAGGGAATTGGTCGCGGGCATTGGACACCTTCGCTGCGAACTGTGCCGAGCGGTGCCGTACCCATATTCGCGACCCTTGCCTGGTAGGCAGAGGATTGGCCGCCACCCCATCGCGGGGCCTGCGTCTCTCCGGGAGCCACAGCTCCACAGTTCCATAAATACCAGACGTCACTGCCGACAGTGGGGCAGAGGCGAAAAAAGATTCTCAGATTTCTTGGAACTTCAGAGCGGCTTGCAACTGTTCGACGACCTTCTCGCGCAACTCCGGCGGACTGATCACTTTCGCCCGTCCCGACCAGCCGAGCACCCAGTGGACGATTTCGTCAAGCCCGGCGACACGAAAATGCAGCACGGCACCGCCGTCCGGGCGACGCTCGACCCGCTGGGTGTGGTGCCAGATGGTTTCGGTCACCAGCGGGGCGGCGTTCTTATCGAAGGCGATCGCGACGTCGTAGTTCGTCGTGCCGCGATAGACGGCCTAGGCGTCGCCGAAGTAGTCGCGAAGGTCGAATTCCTCGGGCACCTCGGCGGCTTCATCGACCATCTGCAGCGACTGGAAGCGGGCTATGCGGTACGTTTTGGGCGCATCCTCGCCGTCCGGGCGGGCAATCAGATACCAGGCCTGCTTGACCAGCGCCAGCCGGTAGGGGTGCAACTGCAATCGGACCGGGCGTTGCTGGTAGGGGCTTTGGTAGTCGCCCACGAGTTGCCGGTGCCGGAGCAAGGCCCATTGGACAGCGTGAATCACGTCCTGCGCTCGGCCGTGGTCGGCGAGCTGGAGCGAGAAAACGGAAACCAGGTCCGCGGCCTCGCGCAGGATCTTCTCCGCTTTCTCTCCCGCCGCGTCTGCCAGTTTACGGGTGGTGGGCTTGGCGCCGACGCCGATTTTTAGCCCCGGGGCTTCAGCGATCGCGGTGCTCACGGCCTGACCAAGCAGCTCCTCGTCGTCGAGCCGCAATGTTGGGAAACGGAAACCGGGCAGGACGCGGTAGCAGCGCTCGTTTTTGTCGAAACGCCAAGGCACGCCCGCCGACTCCAGAATGTTGAGGACGCGATGGATCGTTTGTTCGGAACACTCCAATTCGGCGGCCAGATTCTTTGCATTCCAGCATCCCTTGCCCATGATTCGCTCCAAGACTTTCAAGGTTCGGGCATGGCGCGTGACCTGCCGCAGACGCCGGTCGCTATCACTTGCTGGATTCGGTAAATTGCTGGGCAAGGGCCGTGGCGCCGGCTTACGTCGGGTGTTTGCCGTACCTTTGCGCTGTGGTGCCTTTTTGGAACGTGATTTTTTGGCCATGGTTGTCTCCACCCGTTGCTGTGCGATTGGAATACCCGCGAGCTGCGCAATCTGCGATTTAAAGCCACTTGGTTAGGCGTTCCAGTGCTTTCCAGCCTGATGGGACCAAGCTATTTCGCAGTCAGGCTGGAAAGCCTAACCTACGCCAGGCGTTCTCGCGTGCCAGCTAGACAATACCAGAAGCGACTGACGACAGTGGGGCAGGACGGCCAGAAGCGGGCCGTACTCTATCAACGCCGCTTCAGCCCAACAACTCGCTTCTCACCACGCCATCCCCGGCGATCGGCAACGGACGGCCCAGTGGATCGGTGACCATGGTGAGCGGGTCGATCCCTAAGAGGTGAAACGTGGTGGCCAGCACGTCCTTGGGTGAGATGGGTGTGTCTTTGACGTCGCCGCCGTGCGCATCGCTGTGACCGACGACCTTGCCCCGAGCGACGCCGCCACCGGCGAAGACCGCCGAATAGACGCGCGACCAATGGTGCCGCCCCGCCCCCTTGGGTTTCGAGTCGATCTTCGGTGTGCGTCCGTGCTCGCTGACGCAGACGACCAGCGTTTCGTCCAGCAAGCCGCGCTCGTCGAGGTCGCGGATCAGGGCCGAATAGGTCTGGTCGAAGACCGGCAGCAAGTACTCCTTCAGTCGCGGAAAATGGTTGGCATGCGTGTCCCAGCAAGAGCCGCCGAACGGCTCGAAGGGGTCCCAGAAGACCGAGACGAAACGGCTCCCCGCCTCGACCAGCCGCCGCGCCGCGAGCGAGGCTTGCCCGAAAAGCGTCATCCCGTACCGCTCACGCAACGTCGCCGGCTCGCGCGCGATGTCGAGCGCCTCGCGGATCCGGCTGGTGGCGATCAGCGACCAGGCCATCTGCCGCTGCTTGTCGAAAGCTTCGACCTTCGCATCGTCAGCCAGCCATGAACGGGCCTGGTCGAATTGCGCCAAAAGCGACCGCCGCATCCCGAGTTGTGCCAATGAAACGTCGGCCGGCAATTCGCCGCTCGAGGAGAGCTTGAACTTGCCGTCGGAAGCGATTCCCGCGAATGGATCGTAGACGTCGTTGGTTTGTCCGTCGGAGAGCTTGGGCACGACCTTCGTCCCCTTGCCGTCGAATTCGGTCCAGACCGGGTCGTAGGCTTGCCCGAGGAACGCCGCGTAAGGACCGGCCAACGTAGGCAGGCTACTCTTCGAACCGAACTGCCAGGGCAGGCCCATGTTCCGCGGAACCTCCGGCGGCACTCCGCCGGCGCTCCGTTGGTCGAGATAATCGACCAACGAGCCGAGGAAGGGCCAGTGTTCCGGCGCGCGCGGGCTGGCCTCGATGGCCGGAGAATAAGTCGGCATGCCGGTCAGGGCGTAGGCCACGCCGTGAACGGGGTACGGGTGCGTCATCGAACGCACGACCGTCACGCGGTCCATGATCTGGGCCACTTGTGGCAGGCCCTCACCGATTTGCAGGCCTGGCACGCTCGTCGAAATTGCCCGCATCTCGCCCTGGACCTCAACGGGAGCATCGGGCTTGGGATCAAACGTCTCGTGCTGGGGAGGCGAACCGAACGGGAACAGAAGGATGCAGGCCTTAGCCTTGCCGAACGTCGACGTGGGAGTGGGCTTTGCGGTCTGCGCGGCTTGAAGACGCAGCGCATCGGAGAGCCCAAGCCCGAACATCCCCATTCCACCCACCTGAAGCAGATCCCGGCGGGTAAAGCCGTCGCAAAGGGTCTTTCGTGAACCGAGGATGCGCAGCACGCCAAGGCTCCTAAAGAATCCCAGTGATCGGCTTGCCGACCACGAGCGGGTGCGGGCGTCGTTGGTTGTCGTAGAGTTCCGTATCGGCGGGGACGCCGAGCAGTTGATAGATCGTGGCGGCAAGGTCGCGAGGGTCGTGGGCCGCCTCGGCAGGGTAAGCGCCGAGGCGATCGGAAGCGCCGTAGACGGTGCCCCGTCGCAAGCCCGCCCCGGCCATCGCGATCGAATAGACCCAGGGCCAATGGTCGCGGCCCGCCGCGCGGTTGATCCGCGGCGTGCGGCCGAACTCGGCGGTGGCCAACACCAACACCCGCTCGAGCGCGCCGCGCTCGTCGAGATCATCGACCAGCGCCGCGAAAGCGCGGTCGAAGGTCGGTCCCAACACGTCGCGCATCTGGCGGAAGTTGTCTCCGTGCGTGTCCCAGGAACCGCTCGGGCTCTTGCAGTAGTGGACATTGACCAACGGAACGCCCGACTCGGCCAACCGCCGCGCCAGAAGGCACGACTGGCCGAACTGCGTGCGGCCGTAGCGCTCGCGCATGGCCGGTGTTTCGACGGCCAGGTCGAACGCCCGCCGCGTGGCGTCGGAGGCCAACAACTCCAGCGCCCGGCGCTGGTAGTGGTCCAATGACCCGGTGGCCGCCGCGTCGAGCCGGCGCCGCCGGCCGTCGAGGTCGGCCAATAGCTTGCGGCGGTCGCGCAAGCGTTCGACGCCAATCCTCGGCTCGACGGCCTCGACGCGGATCTTGTCGGCTTGAAGATCCTGGTCGATGACGAGCGGATTGTGCGTTTCACCCAGGAAGCCGGGCAACTGCCCGTGCAGCACCGTTCCATTGGCGCGGTGCATCAAGGGTCCGATCCGCACCCAGTTGGGCAGCGTGCCCTGGCTCCCGCGCCACCAGTCGACGACGGCGCCGAAGGGGGGAAAATCGCCGGGCGAAGGGGGAAAGTCGCCGCGGGCTTCGGCCTCGCGAGGATGGGCATGGCCGGTCATCGCCGCCAGGCTGGCCTGCACGTGATTGGCGTTTTCGTGCGAGAGCGAACGGATGATCGTCAACTTGTCGGCGATCCGCGCCGAACGCGGCAGCACCTCGCTTATGAAGACACCCGGCAACGAGGTCGCGATCTGGCCAAACTCGCCGCGCACCTCGGCCGGCGCCAGCGGTTTCGGGTCCCACGTCTCGTGTTGCGGGTGTCCGCCATGCAGGTAAATCAAGATCACGCTTTCGACCGCGGGCCTGGCCAGTTCGCGGCCGCGCAGGCAGTCGGCGATCGAGAGGCCGAACCCAGCCGCGGCGCCGACCGAGAGGACCTCGCGTCGCGAGCAACTCCAGCGTTCGCGGAATTCATGGCAACCGTCGGCGTGGCGCATGCCATGCATTTTAGGCTATGCACTCGCGAGAGAGCAAGCGATAGTTGTCCGTCGTCGGCCGCTCCGCGGCCACTGCATTCCGCCACGGTGGGGTGCAAATCACTTGTCGCCCTGCTACACTAGGTCCGTCAACTAACCAACGTACTTCCGCCCCGGGGGCAACGCCGAGATGAAGAATTTCCTGCTCGTCCTCGCATTCACCGGCCTGACGGCCCTGTGTTGGGGAGTTTACGGCCCGGTGCTGCGCCACGGCGTAGAGGATATGGGCCATTTGCGCCCTTTCATCTGTGTCGGCGTGGCGTACTTCGTGATCGCCATCGTGGTGCCCGGCGTGCTGCTGCGACTGTACGGCGAAAAGGGAAACTGGACGGGCCAAGGGATGATCTGGAGCCTGGAAGCCGGAGCGGCGGGGGCGGTTGGAGCGCTGGGCATCATTTTGGCTCTGGAGTTGGATAATCGCGGCGCGGTCTATGTAATGCCCCTGGTCTTCGGTTGCGCGCCGGTGGTCAACACGTTCTACACGATCTTGAGCTCGAAAGGCCAGTTGAAGCCGGGGCCGGTGTTCATCGCCGGCCTGATCCTGGTGGCCGCCGGAGCGGTGACGGTGCTGGTGTTCAAACCGTCACCTGCCAAGTCAGCCGCGCCATTGGCGAAGAACTCGGCCGAGGCTGAAAATTCCGCGGCCGAGAAGGAAAAACCGAAGACGGAGACGGCGGCGTCTAAGGATTCCGCATCTGCCCACGGCCCGACTGAACGGCTATCGGCTAAGGAGATGACGCTGATCACGCTGTTCGTGGCCATGACCGCACTCTGCTGGGGGGTCTATGGTCCTGTGTTGCACAAGGGGCAGATGTTGATGCAAGGGAGCCGCCTTCGACCGTTGATCTGCGTCGGGGTGGCCTACTTCGCCATTGCCGTCGTCGTGCCGTTTCTGATATTGCAAACCGTTGGTGAGCACATCCAAACCCCCGGGAAATCTCCGGAATTTACGTTCAACGGTTCGCTTTGGAGCCTGGCTGGCGGCGCGGCGGGAGCGGTCGGGGCGCTGGGCATCATCATGGCCTTCAACTTCGGCGGCAAACCGGTCTACGTAATGCCGTTGGTCTTCGGTTGCGCGCCGGTCATCAATACCTTCGTCAGCGTGGCGGGCAAGGCCGTCGGCGAGATCAGCCCGCTGTTTTACGCCGGCCTGATCATCGTCGTCGCCGGAGCCGTGACGGTGCTTGTCTTCGCACCCAAAGCGGGCCACGGCCCCCCCGCGAATCCAGCCGCCAAGCCAAAGACGGCGGAGCAACCGGCATAAGAAGACGTTGGGCTTTTTAGGTCGTAGCGTGGACTTTAGTCCGCGTTTTCGTTGTTACTAGGACGCGGGCTAAAGCCCACGCTACACTCCACCTGACACCTACAACCCAACGATTTCCATGACGCCCGACGAAGCGATGCGACGTATCGACGCTCTGTTGAGCCACGTCTGGGTGGTGAGAACGTTCGTCAAGCACTCTGAGGAGGCGGAGGACGACGAGGAGCTGATGGAAGTCGTCCGCACGCTCTACGACTACAGCCTTTCGCTCGGCCCGGCCTGGAACGCCAGGGACGCCGCCGAGTACCTCAAGCTGGCCCACAAGAAGTTCGCCAAACTTCGCCAGGCCACCGCCGACTTCGCGTGCTTGCAGCCCGAGGTTTCGGTACATACGAACTACAAGATGGCGGCCACGTCGCTTGAAACCGCGGTTGAAGATATTGGGCGGATACTCGAATCACAGCGAAACGACAAAACGGCAAAGGAATGAAGATAAGTATGGAACCCGGTTCTAAGCCCGTGCAATCGATTTCCGCCGCGACGATCGACGCCGCGGCCCGCGAATTGGTCGGGCACGAGTTGCCCGAGGCCGACCAGAAGGCCGTGGCGGAACTGATCACGAACTTGTTCGGCGAATTGGCGTCGCTGCGAGCGCTCGACGTTGGTGAGACGGAGCCCGCCGGCATTTACCGAGCCGACGCAGTTGGTTAGGCTTTCCGGCCTGACTGCACTCGTGCCGGCCTCTTCGTCGCCGAATTCCCTGCGTCCGGCTTGAGCCACTCCAAGGCGTCGAGCATTCGGAAGGTTTCATCCGCGAGCTTGCGTCGCTCTTCCAGCATTGGGGCGTCCGGATCGAGCTCGATGATGTGTTCCAGAATCTCGCGCCGATCGCGCGGCGAGAGCTTAGGCAATTCAGCAAGGATTTCGGCTTTGCTCATGAAAATTAGTCTATCATCCCGTACGACTCACGGTCAAATCGAGCAGACGAACAGCGCCCCGATCAGCCGGACTTCGGCGAGCTTGCGTGGATGGGTTGGGAATTCGATCTTGGTCATGGACTCCGATCGCTCTCCGGTGGAAGCCCCGATACCAGCCCCAGCCCGACCCCGGTCGCGTCGCAAAACCGCAGTTGCAGCGACCAGTTGTTGGGCACGTCGGGGTCCTTGTGCTGTGGACCCTGGCAGATCTTGACTAACAGCCGGTTCGTGCCCTCGCGCAGCCGTACGGGTACGACGAAGCGGTCGAGCCGGGTGCCGTTGAGCCATTGCTCGCGTGCCAAGACGCGCCGGCCGTTGAGCCATACCGTGCAGTTGTCGTCGGCGCCGCAGCGCAGTTCGGCTTGGAGCTCACCAGACGCGACCAGTTCGCTGTACGCGTAGCCGACCGCTTCTTTGGCCGGTGCGATCATCGTCATCAAGTTCAGTTGGCCGAACGAGTCGGTCGAGTGGTGCCGCCGCCAGCCGATCGGGCGATCGCCCTGCCCCGTGTACTGGGCCTGGAGGTTCACCACGGCGGAAATCGTCGGAGTTTGAACGGGGACCTCGGAATTCTCACGAATTCCGCTACCATTGCTAATTTCTTCCGGCGGGAACACCGTAGCGAAACCGCTGTACTCGGGAGCGTCGAAGGGACCGATCAAATACCAATCGACCACGAAACCGAGGTGCGCGACGATGTCGGTGGTCTCGCCCAGTGCCACCAGCCTGGCGGCGGATTGCGATACCTGGTCGGCGGCGCGCGAGTGCTCGAACGCCTTGCGGAATTCGGCCACGGCCGCCTCGCGGTCGCCCGCCGCTTCGGCCTTGGTCCCGGCGTCAAGTGTCGCCTGCACCGCGTCAGCGCGGAACTCGGGATCGTCGAGCATGCGAGGAATTTGCTTTGATTTGAATTCCGGTTCCAGGGTGTCGAGCAGTTTGAGCGCCAGCCGGCGGACGCGTCCCTGGTGGGCGGGATCGGCGACGAACCCTCGCAATTCGGCGAGTGGAAACGAGGGTTGCGTCCTCGCCTGCTCGCGTTCGACGATGTTCTCGTAGGCGCTGCGGCACCAATTGGCGGCGACGACGTTCGTGGTGTCCATCGCCGCCAAAAGCTTGGGAAGCACCTCGGTCCCACGGCGCGCCAACAGATCGTGGGCCTGACGCGCCGCGACCGAGCCGACCGCCTGCGGTCCAACCTTGGCGATCGCGGCCAGGGCATCGTCGACCTCGTCGGCGAAAGCCGTGGCGGTTGTGCTTGCCAAGACGGTGGCCAAAAGCCAAGGAGTCAGTGGACGATTCATGGATGGTTTGCTTCGCGCCAGGTTCTCGATTCCCAATAGCAGCGGGACGTTGATGCGATGGTAGTATCTCGGAAGAAGCGGGGCAAGCTGCCCGGTCGGTTTCTGTCTGCGTATTGTCACTTCAATTATCGCGACTAAGCTTCGCTTGCGGTCCGGCGAATCGCATTTCAACTCGGATTACGACGACCTCGTGTCGATCATCGCGGCGGAAAAGTGCCTTCATCAATCAGCCGAGCGCGCACGGCAAGATAGACACGATGATTCATACGAAGCACGGCGATCGTGGCGCGGCCAATCTCCGAGCGTCCGACAAGCAGGGGGCCATTCCAGCGAAAATGCAAGGACCATTCATCACGGCGTGGGTGGAACAATCGAGAAATGGATTGGGTCGTCGCGTCGATGCCCGCGATGTTCGGTCCCTTGTAGCGGTTGCAGTGCAAGCAGGTCAGAGCTAGGTTGTCTAACTCCGTTAGACCATCGTGCTTCTGGGCGATGATGTGGTCGATCTGAAACGGCACGTTGTAGAGCGCCTGCGACATCTGGCAGTATTCGCACCTTCCAGCAGCTCGCCGCCAGACCACCTCTTCGAGTGCCCGTTCCATCAAAACTCAGGTTTCCGAGCTGGTGGTTTTTAGTGTTTGCCTCGCCTTCGACTGCATCAGGGCCAAAATGTGACCGACGAGTACGAAGGTGTCTAATTCGTCGGTCTCGTCATTAGCAAGCGTGCCGTCGCGGGCCTTGGCCGCAAGCACATTCATGCGGTCACGGTCGCTGTCGCAAAACTTCAAACGCAACAGGTATCTCGCAACTTCCGGAGGCAAGTCATCCTTTTCTGGCTCAATGAGCCGTGAAAGGACCGAAGCTTCAATTTGGTGGATCATCGACCATAACTCCCCGTGTGAACGCCATTCCCCGGATCCAGTGTACAGTGGCTACGCGGCTTCTCCAAGATCTCGCTTGCGGTCCCGTGAACCACGCGCCACAATGGCGACCATGACTACTCCTTCACGCCGGCAGCGAATCGAAGCCATGCTCGCGGGTGATCCGCGCGACACATTCTTGCGGTACAGTCTGGCCATGGAGCTTGCCAAAGAGGGCGAGCATGAACGCAGCCTCGAACAGTACCGTGGCCTGATGGCCGACGATCCGCCGTACGTGCCGGCCTACTTCATGGCGGGGCAGCAATTCGCGCAACTTGGGCGCGTCGAAGACGCCCAGACCGTGCTTCGCGACGGCATCGAGCAAGCGCGCCGGCAGGGCGACGCCCACGCGGCCGGCGAGATGAGCGAGTTCCTGGCCAGTCTCAGTCCATTAGACAAATCGTTGTAGTAGTTGCATATCTGCCCCACGGAACGGCAGGTGTAGCGGAATTCGTGAGAATTCCGACCGTCAAGCTAGTGCATCGGAACTCTCACGAGTTCCGCTACCGGTTCGCTGTATGGCAGGTTGGAAACCTGCCCCACGGACCGTCGTTGCTCCGTCGCCCGCCGGGCGGTATGCTAAACGATAGGGTTGGTGTTTTACCGACCTATTCTGACCACGCCCCAGCGGCGGAGGTGCGTGCCGTGAGTAACCAGCAGCCCCCCCAGGATGATTTGGTCCAAATGGCGGAGCTTGCACGGCTTCAAGCCGAGGTGGCCGACGCCGAGGCCCAGGCGGCGTTGGCCAAGGCCGCCGCGGCGCGGCTCCAGGCGAGGGCTTTGGAATTGGAAACGAAGCTTCGCCCCGCGCAATCCTCGGCCGCCGTCACCACTGCCGCACCCCTTCCCACCGGGGGGATAACGCCGGGGCGCCCGCGAAGTGGGTCAGCTCGCCTGGCGCAGTCCACGGCCGTTGTGCAACCGACGGTTAAAGTACCGTCCGCCGCGGCGGCGGCCCAAACTTCGCCGCCATCGAAAAACGAGGGCCGCGAATCGGCCATGTCAGCGGCGGTGCCCGTACGGCCCGAAACGGCCCGCCTGGCCGAACGGCCACACGTCAAGAACGGAAACGGATCTGCCACCCGGGTGGCACTGGCGCCGGCCGAATCCACGCTCGTGCCGCCGTCGCAGTTCGGACTTCCGCCGCGGATTCTGCGGATGAGTGTGGCCATCGCCAGTTCGATGTTCGTTCACCTGGCTTTGATCGTGGTGCTGGGGCTATGGTTCCTTCCGCAGATCATCAAGTCGCAAGACAACGAATTGGTGGCCACGCTTCCGGAAACGCCTGAAGACATGGTCAACCAGTTGCTCGACGAACGGCTCACGGCCACCGACGCCTTGTCGTTGGTGAACGCTTCCTCGTCCACATCGTCGCAGGTCGGACAGGCCGGGCAAGGGGGCGAGTCGGGCGGTGTGGTCGGGCCGGGCGAGCCGACGTTCGACAAAACCGTGGCCGAGTCGGGCGAAGGGCCGCCCGTCAATGCCACGATCACGCTTGACAGCTTCGAAATGCCCGGCGGAACTCTCAACGAGCAGGTCTCCGACCTGGCCTTGGGCGAGCCGTTGGCGGTGGTCGACAGCTATCAGGAGGCGATGGACCGCATCACGCAGGAAATCCTGAATATGCTGTCGAAGAACAAGGTGCTGGTGATTTGGTGCTTCGACCAGTCGCTCTCGATGAAGGACGACCAGAAGGAAATCCGTGAGCGGATTGCCAAGGTGTATGCCGAGTTGGGACTGGCGGAGTCGGCCAAGGGAGGCGCCCTGCTTACCGCCGTCACCAGTTTCGGAAA
>DATLQY010000631.1:0-2907 GCA_035534975.1 Pirellulales bacterium | reverse complement strand
CGGCAGCGAACGCAAATGGGAGAGCGAGGCGCGGATTCGGCCCGGGCTGCTAGCATTCAATCATCGTTCCACCGGGGCGAGCCCGGCGGTGGCGGGAACATTGCGAGCGCAACCATTCCAAGATCATCTCTGGGCCGTTCTCGTCGTCAAAAACCGCCGATTTTTCTCAGGCCAGGGTGGGAAATGCTCGCCTTTGGAGGGAAACCCGCGCAACGGGTCTGGCGGCCCAACATCGTCGGGCAACCATGTCGAAAAGCCGGCGCAGCGTTGAATCCGTGAAGCCATGATTCCGAGTCGCGGAAAAGCCTGAGAGTTCCGATTGCGCGGCGCCACGGTTCGGAATTCTCACGAATTCCGCTACGCTTGACGCCCAACGATTCTGGCAACACTGATTGCCGACACGTGCCCCCTGCCTTCCAACATGATATGCTGGGGCCTGCGTTCCCGCCTGCCCAGAGATCCCGCCGATGCCCGACACACCCGCCAAAGACACCCGCTCCGAACAGTTCCTCGCCTTCATTCGCCGCCAGGCCGCCGAGCTGCGCGACGATGATACGGTCCCTAAAACGCTGGCCGCTTGGCAAACGCGGAAGCTGGTGCTCCGCCGGCAGCTCGAACGATCGTGGGGAGCGATGCCAAAAAAGCATTGCCCGCTCGAACCCAAGGTACTCGGTGAGCTCAAGCGCGACGGATACCGCGTCGAGAAGCTCGTGTTCCAGACGCGCCCCGGCGTCTTGATGACGGCCAACGCCTACGTGCCTGAGGGCGAACGACGCCGTCCGGCCGTGCTCTGCGTTCACGGCCATTGGCGGGGCGCCAAGCAAGACCCGGTGGTGCAGTCGCGCTGCCTGGGCCTGGTGAAGCTGGGTTTTTTCGTGCTGGTGGTCGATGCCTTCGGGGCGGGCGAGCGGGGCGTCGGCAAGGCCCTGGGCGAGTACCACGGCGAAATGACCGCCGCCACGCTCTGGCCCACCGGACTGGCGCTGTCGGGTCTGCAAGTCTACGAGAACATGCGGGCCGTCGATTATTTGCAGTCGCGGCCGGAAGTCGATCCCCAGGCGATCGGCATCACGGGCGCCAGCGGCGGCGGCAACCAGACGATGTATGCCGGAGCCTACGACGAACGCTTCGGCTGCGTCGTGCCGACCTGCTCGGTGGGCACGTACGAGGCTTACCTGGGCGCCGCCTGCTGTATGTGCGAGGTGGTGCCTGCCGCGCTGGCCTACACCGAGGAATGGGGCCTTTTGGCAATGGTCGCCCCGCGAGGCCTGATGATCATCAGCGCGACCAAAGACGCCTTTCAGTTCTCCGTGGGCGAGGCGGCCAAGTCGCTCGCCGCGGCGAAGGGAATCTTTCAGTTGTACGAAAAGCCCGAGCACGCGCGGCACGCGATTTTCGAATCGGGACACGACTACAGCCGGCCGATGCGCGAGGCGATGTACGGCTGGATGTCGCTGCACCTCAAGGGAGAAGGCGACGGCGAGCCGATCGCCGAACCGGAATTTCGCACCGAGGATCCCGAGGAGCTCCGCTGCTATCCGGGCGAGTCTCGGCCCGAGGCGTTCATGACCATTCCCCGCTTCGCCGCCGCCGAGGCGCGAAGGCTCGTCGGCAGCGGCACGGCGCCCGATCACCGCGAGCACTGGGAAAGCGACCGGCAGATGATGATCGAGGGACTCGACCGCGTGTTGGGAAATCGGCCCGAGGCCGGGACGATCGAAGTCGACGAGAGCAGCGACGGCGAATCGCATGACGGCGAAGACGATGGAGACAGGCGAGACGACCGCACCGCGAGAAAGGTGCGCACGTTGCGCTTCGAGAGCGAGCCGGGCGTGACGATCGTCGCCAAGCACTTCCAGGGTCGCGGCAAGCGGCTGGCCATACTGCTCGACCTGGAAGGCATGGAACGCGCGGCGAAGAGCGCGATGGCCCAGCGACTTCGTGAGGCCAACTGGGACCTGGTGGTTGCTGATTTGCGGGCAACCGGCGCGGCGGCCCAGGCGGGCGATGTGGTCGGCCACGCGCCCGATCACAATACGGCCGAGTGGTCGCTCTGGATCGGCCGGCCGCTCTTGGGGCAATGGGCCTGGGACGTGTCGCGGCTGTTGGATGCCATCAAGGCTTCGAAGAGCTCGCTGCCGGACGAAGTGGCGGTGGTCGGCGTCGGCCCGGCGGGCCTGGTGGCGGTGGTCGCCGCGGCTCAGGACGATCGGATCACGAAAGTGGCAACGGTTGGGACACTCGCCAGTTTCATCACCGGTGAGCCGTACCGCGAGCAGAGGTTGGGAACGCTCGTGCCGGGCATGCTGCGGTACATCGGCGATATCGGCCGGCTGGCGTCGCTCGTTGCTCCGCGGCGGCTGGTGGTTGCCGGCGGGGTTCACGGCGGCGGGCAGGCGCTGGAGTCCGACGAGCTGGGCCGGGCGTTCGATTATTCTCGGCGGATCTACACGCTGCTCGAGGCCGAGGAAAAGCTGGCCGTTTTCGTGCCGGATGAGCCGGGCGAAATCGTCGAGCGGCTGGCGTAGGTTGGGCCGTGAAGTTACTGCAGGCAACAGCCCCAACGGGGCGCGCTGTAACAGCCAGGGGCAACGCCCCTGGTCCGATCATTCGTTAAACCGGTTGTAAGCCCCAACGGGGCGCGCTGAGCGTTTTGCCGCCGCGACGCTCAGCGCGCCACGGTGGGGCTGACGACAATAAACATGGGGCCTGGTCCCAGGGGCGTTGCCCCTGGCTATTACAGCGCCGCACCTTGTATAAGGTTTCTTGGGTACACCATCCCCTCCCGTCATGGCAGACTGGAGCGGCTTGGGAGTCGTGAGGAAATTTACCCCGCACCTGAGGTACGACCTCTTACCGAAGACTGATTCCTCCGACCTTTGACTGAGGTTTTGTTGGATCATGCGG
>DATLQY010000630.1:0-3330 GCA_035534975.1 Pirellulales bacterium | reverse complement strand
GATCTGCGTTTGCGCAACCGGGCACCCGGAACGATCGAGGTTTACGTGAACCAGGTCGCGCGCTTCGCCCGGTTTTACGGGCGGTCGCCCGAGCATCTCGACCAAGAGGATATCCGCGCGTACCTGCTGCGGATCATCACGCGCGCCAACACCGTGGCAAAGCGGCGACAGCGCCGCGTCGCCGGCAACGACGCCTCACGAAGAAAAACGAATCCGAAACCCCTCCCCTTTCCGTGCTGTCGACACGTGGGGTTCGAAGTAGGGTGGCGCGATGCACGGCTTTGCTCCGCCGTTCGCGGACTCACTTTTTGGGGTATTCGGATTCGTTTTTCTCCGTTCCGCTGGCGCTCGCGCCGCGCGGCGCCAGTTGGGTGTTGGAGCAAGAGTCGATGCGCCTACTTTTCACCCACCGTCACGGTGAACGGGAAGTTTTCGTTCGGAACTTTCAGCGCCGTGACCGTGTACTTCCAATCGCCGGCCGCGGCGCCCGGCACGTCGACCGTAAAGGTCGAGGTCCCCTCTTGTTCGCGCGGCGCGCCGTCGGGTCCGACGACGGTCAACTTGAGCCTGGCCCCCAGGTCCTCGAAGCCCAGGGTGAATTTCAAATCGCAAGTCTTGGCGGCCTTGTAAACGCTGCTCGCCTCTTCCGCGCCCGCCGAAGCACTGAACAAGTTGTTTTTGGCCGGCGAAAAGCCCCCTTTGACCATGCTCTGCCGTACTTTCGTTTCGACCTCCGCCGTGACGGCCGAGAACACAAGGTACCGCAGCAGTTTCAGTTCCGCCTCGCTGTTCTGCTTCTCGTTGTGAAACGACGTGAAGATCACCGTCCCTTTCTCAAAAGGGAACTTCACCAACAAGGGAGTTGGCCGGGGTTCGCCTTCCAAAGGCTCGTACGTGCCGCGCAGGTAAACGACGACCTGCTCGCCCTCGAACGCCGCCGGACACCAGTCGGCCTGGTCGAAGCGCAAGGCGAATTCGCCTCCGATCAGCTCGCGCAACCCAGGGTCGACCACGTCGGCGTTGAGATCCTGCTTCTTGCCGTTGGGCGCGGGCTGCGGGGCCAATTTCTCGAAGGCGCCGGCGACCAGGTTATAGTGCCGGTCGGACGCATAGAGCGTGCCGCCTCCGGCGACGAACTCGCGCAGATTGTTCGCGACCTCGGCGATGACTTCCTTGTTCGGAAAGAACAGCTCCAACCCTTCGCGCTGCGACGCGCCGATGCTTTCGGCCAGCCAGCTCTTGGGGACGCCGGAGCAGGTCAGGAAGATCACGTCGTACTCCGAGATTTTTTTTCCGTCGCGCAGGTCGTCCAATGGGAACTTAGCGTACTTGTACCCCTCGCCCAACTCGTCGAGCAAACGCCCCATGTCGTCGAACGGATGATCGAACGGCGGCGGGGTGACGCCCAGCCGCAACGTCTTGACCGGCGGCGTCGGCTCCTCGGGCGGCGTTTCGACCACTTTCAATTGGGTTGGCTGCTTCGACGCCGCCTTCTCGGCCGGACGGCCGCGGTCGATGGCGATGACGACCGCGAGCACCGCGACGAGGCCGACGGCCAGCAGCAGGTCGACGATCCATTGAATCGATCCGCGCCGCTTCTGGTTTCCGGCGAACATGATGGCTTTGCTCCTCGAACGCGCCCCTCGAAAGCCGCCTGCCGCGGCACAAATCTGGTAGAATGGCTATCTGTAACATCCCATCCCGTTTCCCGCGCCGCAAGGTATTTCCGCCGTGTTCCCGCGCTTGTTGCTGCTGTTTACATTACTCCCCCTGGTCGAGCTGATCCTGCTCGCTTGGTTCAGCGCGCACACCGACTGGCGGCTGACCGTGGCGCTGGTGATCGGTGCGGGCGTGCTCGGCGCCGCCTTGATCCGCTGGCAGGGGTGGCGGGCATGGCGGCGGATTCAGGAGGAATTGGCGCGTGGCGAAATGCCCGCCGACGCGGTGCAAGATGGATTGCTGATCCTGGTCGCCGGGGTGCTTTTGATCACACCGGGCATGCTGACGGACGTCGTGGCCGTGCTGCTGCTTTTGCCCCCCGTGCGGGGCCTGGTCAAGTCGCGTCTCCGCCGGCGGTTCAAGGCCAATTTCGCGGTCCACACGTTCGAAAGCGGCACGAGCGCCACGCAGGGCGAGGCGGACGACAAGATCATCGACGTCAAAGCGACGCCGGTGGAGTGATCATCGCAAGCTACGCGTCGATCGCGATTCGGCGAATATGGTTCGAAACGAGCGTTCCGGCGCGGGAACGAGAAACGCGGAATGAATTCCGAGCTACGAATCGTCCTCTCAGTTGTCGCCGTCTTCGCCCTTGGCGCCCGAATTCGATTCGCCCTCCGTACCGGCGTCGGCGGGCTTGGCGTCTTCGTCGGTCGCTCCGTTGGCTTCGTTGGACGGCGCTTCTTCCGGCAATAACTCATTCACGATCGCGTCGAGCACCGCCAACTTGTGGTAGCCCACGACCTTCAACCTGACCTTGCCGGCGCGGTCGATGAACAACGTCGTGGGGTATCCCTCCAGCTTCGGGACTTGACCTTGTGTGGCTTCGTCGCCGATGACGCAGGTGTAGTTGATGCCGTTTTCCTTGACGAACTCGGCGATTTTCTGCTTCACCTCGTCCCCCTCCGACCCTTCATAGTTGATCCCGATGATGTCGAAGCCCTTTTCGGCATAACGCTTCTTGAGATCGACGAAGTGCGGGATTTCCATCCGGCACGGCGGGCACCAGGTTCCCCAAATGTCGACGATCACGACCTTCCCTTTGTAATCGGCCAATGAAACGGGCTTATCGTCCAGGTCGGGAAGCGTGAACTCGAAGGGGAAGGGCTCGGCTTCGGCGAACAGCTCTTTGACCTCCTCCCGCGCGTGCGCGAGCGACTTCTCAGCCAGCTTTTCTTGGAGCTCCTTGAAATCAGCCCGGTCGTGCAATAGTGCCAGGTCGGAGTCGCCGGCCAATTGGTCGGCGTCCTCAAAGCCGGCTTCGACCGCTTCTTCGAGCGACGCCATGGCCTTGTCGGCGTCGTCGCCGATGCCGTGGGCGCAGGCGGCATTGTAGAGCATGTTCGCAACGAGCGCCTTTTCGCCCGGCTGGAGATCCTGGTACGTGTCGCGCAATGTGCGCGCGTAACCGGCTCCCTCAAGGTACTTGGGATAAGCTTCGTTTGGCTTGCCGGCCTGCGAGGCCATGCCGGCCTGGTACTGCAGGACGCTGCTCAGCATCAAGAGCACCTGACGGTGCTTAGGATCGACCTTGTCGGCTTCGCGCAACACCCGCAGCATTCCGTCGATATCCTGCTTTTGGGCGAGTTGTTGCACCTCCTGCATCAGTTG
>DATLQY010000629.1:0-12235 GCA_035534975.1 Pirellulales bacterium | reverse complement strand
ATCGGCGTCTACCCGGGCCTTTCGCCCGCCATGCTCGCACTCATCACCCCCACGCGACGCCGCTGGCAATGGATCGCGCGCCAGGCGGAAATCATCGCCGGCCAACTCGATCCCGGCGATCGCTGGATCATCGTCGCCGATGCCGACCAGCCGCCGCAAGACGTGTGGAACGAAATCGACCGGCGGATCGGCGCCAAGCGGCTGGTGCTGGCGTGTCTCAACTATTACCACCCTGCGCCGCCCGTGGCCTGCGTCAACCGTGCCCGCAACGTCGGCGCCGCGCTGGCGCCGGCCGGCTACGACCTGGTCGAGGTCGACGATCACGATCTTCTGGAACCCTTCGCGCTCTCGGAAATCCGGCATGCCTTCGACGCCGGCTACGATTACGTGTTTGGGGCCTTCCATCAACAGGCCCTGCTTGTCGACCCATCGGGCCGCCGCGCGTTTCTGGAACCATGGCCCGACGTGACGCACGATTACCGGACCGGCGGGTTCGCCAGGCGTGAAATCGAAGCCATCGGCGCGCGGGCGATCCGCCGCGCGCTCTGGGAACGACTCGGCGGCTGGAGCGGCCAGGTGTGGCCCTCTGCCGACTACGATTTCGCCGTGCGCGCCGAATCGGCCGGCGCGCGGATCGCGTGCCTCGAAACGCCCCTTTGCACCGTCACCATCGAGCCGGAGAGCCTGAGCGGCAAGTACCGAGGAAAGCTAGGTGAGGGGATGATGAGATGATGGGATGATGTGTGCTTTTCTCCTCATCTCCTCATCCCCTCAATCTCCTCACCTCATCACCTTTCACCCCTCACAACTCACCCCTCCCCCATGTCCATTTGCACGACCAGCGACGTGACCACCTATCTCGGCCTGGCGGCCATGAACGCGCTGGCCACGCTCGTCCAGACGCTGGCGGAGCAGCACGTCAAGGACCACATCGGCACCCAGGAAATCGAACAGCAGAGTTGGACGGAGTATTATCCGCTCGATAACGCACAGGTGCAGCAGCCGGGCGACACGCAGTACGTGGTCGATTCGGCCTATCAGCGGGCGATCCCCGGCTTCATTCTGTCGCCCAACGTGATTCAACTGCGGCAGCTCGCGGCGCGGCAGATCACGAGCGTGAACGAAGACGCCTCGGGTTATTTTGGGCAGATGGCCGGCTCGTTCGGCGCGGGCACGCTGCTCACGTCCGGCAGCGATTATTTTCTGAAGACCGAACAACCGGCGCTGGCCGGGGGCCTGCCGATTTCGTGGAGCGGTCACCTGGTCCGTCGCTCGTTCTGGTTTCCCGCCATCGCCGGAAGCGTGAAAGTCGTCTACACGGCCGGTTTCACGGCCGGCGAGCTTGCCGGGCGCTGGAGCGTCTTCAAGACGGCGTGCCTGGAGACGATCGGCGATCTGTACTTGCGGGCCAAAGCGCTGGCCGGCGGCCAGAAGGCCGACATGGCCGGCGAGGCGATCGGCGGCGGCGTCAGCATGTCGTATTTTCAGAACCATTTGAGTGGTCTGTCGGTGCCCGACCGCGTGGCCGAGATGTTACAGCCGTTCGTGAACTATGGACAGATGGCGCTGTAGGCGATCGGCGTTAGGCCTTCGGAAGCGGTGACACGGCGACGGGTGATGAGGTGAGGGGATCAGGAGATGAGGAGAAAAACACTCATCATCCCATCATCCCATCACCTCCTTACCTCCTCACTTGGCGTCGCTCGCCCAACGCGTAACTTCTAATTCCTAACGCCCAACGCCTTCCACAACCATGCCCCTCTATGCCGCGATGCTCTGGACGATTCAAGTCGGCACGAAGTCGGCGGCGCAGCAGCCGACGGGCGAATGGATCGACTCGTTCAACTACACGGGCGCGGCCTCGTACCCCTGCCGCGTTTACGACGGGCCGGCCGCCAGTTTGCAGCGGCCGTTCGGCGTCACGCTTCAGATCGACGCGGTGGCGATCGTGCTGTCGAGCACCGCGATCCTTCCGATTCGGCTTTCGGCCACGACCGGCGACCGCCAGCAGGTAAAGATCACCGATCCCAACGGCACTTCGACGTTCTGGGAAGTACTTTACGTCAGCGACATCGGCAACGTCGGGCTGTACCGCCAATTGGCGCTGAAACGCTGGGTATGACGACGAACAAACAAAACCAGCCCTAAAGAACCACGGATAACACGGATATTTCGGATGGCACGGATAACCAAGACGTTCGTTCTTGATCCGTGGTATCCGTGTCATCTGGTTCATCGGTGGTTCGTTCAGTTTTTGTCCGGCGGTTGATGTTCCATGCCTGAATCCGTCTTTCAACCCAACACCGCTGGATTGGTGCGCCTCGGCAAAGCACTCGACGCCGGCGGCGACGCGGTGCTCGACGAGGCGCGCCTCGCGCTGCGCACTTGGGGCGAAGAGTTCCGACGCCGCCTGGCGGCGGCCTCGCCGGTGGGTCTTGGCAACCTGGCGTCGTCGTGGCAACTCGTCGTCGAAGAAACCGATCGGGGAACCAGCGTTGCCGTTGGAACCAACGTTCGCGGCAAGGACGGGCAGCCGTACCCGCTCTATCTCGAACTGGGCACGGCCCGCATCGCCGGCGGTCGCGTCGTCGCCTGGCAGCCGGACGAGCCCCCGGTGGTCGATTGGCCCGCCAAATCGCACGCCCTGCGGAAGCAGGCCGCGGCCGCCGGCAATCTCGCGCAAATGCCGCTGGTGCGGCCCATCGGGTACGAAATCGCGCGGCGCTTGGTGGAGGAGCTGCGGACGATCGTTGGTGACGCGTTCGACGAGCGTTTCGACGGCGCGCGGTTCTGATCGGTCGCAGGTTCCGTTCCCCGTTCACGGGGATTCCCGCGCCAGCGGTATTCGGCCCGGCGTTTACGCCGGGTTACGCATGCCACATTTTGTTCTTCATCAGCCCCGTTCACGGGGCTTACCCCGGCAGTCGCGCCCAACTGGCTAAAGCCGAGAAACAGATAAGCCCCGTAAACGGGGCTGAGTTTTCCGTTTTTGTTCGAAGCTAACCCGGCATGAATGCCGGGTCTACGACCGCTTCGCGGGACGCCCCGTGAACGGGGCAATTCGATTCGGAAGCTAACGTGAAGCTCCAGAGGACAAGCCCCTGGCCTTGTGCGTTCGCGTCCCCACGGCAGTCGAAATCGGCCCATTTAGTGTCGTTTCCCGCCCGCGCAGGAGGTCGCTTGGTCGATCGCCGCTCTTGCCCGCGGCGCGGCGGCGCGGGATGCTGGTGGAAATGGTTAGCTTCATCGCCAAGATCGTTAGCGCGCTAAAGCCGAAAAGGCGCTGGTTCCAGTTCAGCCTCAAGTGGCTGTTCGTGCTCATCGCCCTCGTCGCCGTGCCCTGTGCATGGCTGGCTTGGAAGCTTGAGCACAAGCGCAGGGAACGCGCGGCTGTGGCGGAGATTAAGAGATTTACCGCGCAGGTGTGGTACGATTGGCAATGCGAGAACATGAACGAACCGCGCGGGCTAGGTTTGTTCCGTCGAATCCTTGGGGACGATTTCTTTGCCACCCCGACGTCGGTCTTTATTTTCGTTGCTTCGTCGCGTGGGTCACAAATGCGAATTCTCGACGAGCGCGTTCGTTTGGCGGTCGCGGAACTGACCGGCGTTCGACGCTTGAGTTATGGGGGTATCTGAATCATACCAATGTGACCGACGCGGGACTCGTACAGCTCAAGGTGCTCGCGAACCTTGAACGTTTGGACCTGACGGCGACGGATTTTTCCGATGCGGGCCTTGAGCATCTCGCGGGACTCACGCGTCTCCAACACTTGGACCTAACTGCGACCAGGGTATCCAATGCGGGAATGGTCCACCTCGCGAGGTTGCACAACCTTCGTCAAGTGTTTCTACACAAGACCCAAGTCACCTCCGTCGGCATCGCCGAACTCAAGAGAGCCCTGCCGGCGTGCGCGATCGGGTGGCATCTGAACGACGAACCGTGAAACATCGCGCGCTTCGCCAAGCCAGCTATCCGCTACATTTCAGAAAGACGTGGTGGCGGGGCGAGAGAACGTAGCACTCGCGGCCACGGACCACTGACAACGGACCAGGGGCTAGCGACATGCCCAGCGACTACGGCGGAATCTTGTCGGCGGTCAAGGCCGTGCTGGTCGGCGACACGGTCTTGACCGATGCCACGACGGGACTCTTGAACCTGTATGGCCCCGACGGCGCCGCGCCAAGCCGGGCAAATGCTATTTTTTACCCAAGCCCGCCCACGCCGAGGGCCTTTCCTTGCGTGAGCCTGATGGACCTGATCATCGGCGCCGCCGAGCCGCGGCAGCACGACGTGCCGATGGGCCGCGTTCGTCTGGCGGCGCAAGTCAGCGTATGGGGCCAAAGCAAAGACCTGCGGGCGATCCAGACCGAAATCGACTCGCTCCTGGAGACGGCGGCCCGCGGCGGGGCGATGGATACGGCCGCCTGGCAGTTCGACGATATCGACACCAGCGGCGCGTGGCACACGCTGGCCGTTCCCGGCGAAATGGTCGCCGGAGCGAAGTCGATCGAGCAACGTGCCAAGGCGTTTTTCGTAATCGCGGCGGGGAAGGGATAGAGTGAGTCGTGGAGGGGTGAGTGGTGGGGGCAAGGAATGGTGATGAGGTGAGGAGATCATGAGATGAGGAGCTGAGGAGCGCATTTCTCCTTATCTCCTTACCTCCTCATCCCATCATCCCATCATCCCATCACCACCTCGTCCCTCACCCCTGACAACTCACAACTCACAACTCACTACTTACAACTCACCACTCACCCAGGAGCTGACCCATGCCGAGTCCAGGACAAGGGGGCGACGTGACGCTGATCCGCACGGGCGCGCACAAGGTCACGATCGACCCCGCCGGTACGCCCAAGACGGCCGGTTTCACCAAAGGCAACCTGCAGCTCACCTTTACCGTCAACAAGCGGCCGGTGAACGTGGCCGAGTACGGCACCACGCCGGTCGATGAGGAAGTGACGGGCCTGACGTTGACCGTCAAGTTCTCGATGATCGAGCGCTCACTCAAGGTGCTCGACATCGCACTCAACGGTCTCTACCCGGCCAACTATTTCTCGGCCACCACCAACCGCGGCGTGGGGCGCAGCGGCATCCAGAGGGCCAGTGTCCGCGGCAAGACGATCCTGCTGCACCCGTTGTCGCAAGGCGCCAGCACCGCCGAAGACATCACCCTGCAACAAGTCATGCTCTGCCCCACCGGCAACATCGAATACTCCGACCAGGGCGACCAGGTGATCGAGGTCGAAGGCACCTGCATCGTTTCGCCCACCGCGACCGACGGCAGCCTGTTGGCAATCATCAACGAATCGAACGTGGGAGTGTAGCCATTTGTCATTGGTCAATGGTCAGTTGTCCTTTGGGTCCCTTGTGTCGTTTTCGTCATTCTTGCCCGGTGAGGTCGCGAAGGACGAAAAGGACTGAAAGGACGAAAAGGACCAATGACACACCCAGGAGACCATTCATGCCACTCGATCTCAAAGAGCTTTCCCCCTCCATCAAGCTCGGCGACAAAATCGTCCACGTCGGCGTGCTCACGTGGGGCGGATTCAAGGCCGTGCTGAACAAGTTCACCGCGGCCGATCTGCCGTTGCCGAAGTTGCCCGTCGACAAGATCGGCGAGGCATTCTCGCAAATTCAGGCATTCTATGCGGCGGCCACCGGCACGAACGATTCCAGCGCTGCCTACGTCGCAAGCCAACAAGCCAACGCCAGGCTCTTCGAGTTGCTGGCGGTGCTGGTGGGCGAGAACCTGGAGACGCTCAAGAGCTGGCTTCTGGCGCACGCGCCGATCGTCTCGGCGCTGGCCCAGGAGGCGAGCAACCTTTCGGCCGAGGAGGTCGATCGACTCTCGGCCGGCCAATTGTTGCGCGTGGCGCGGGCGGCCTGGACGGCACTGGTGGCCGACGGCTTCTTCGGGGAGACCGCCGGTTTTTTCGGCGATCTGGTGGGGCTGCGACCGAAGGACCCATCGACCAGCTCGGCCCCGCCCTCTGCCGCTCCGGCGATTGGTCCGGATCCGCCGAGCGGCTCGACGTGACCGTGAGCGCGACCACCGGTTGGTCGCCCGCCGAACTCGAGGAGTTTTCCGCCACCCAGCTCGTGAGGTACGCCGTGTCCTGTTTGGAACATGAAGCACACCGCCTGTTGCGCGAGATGCGGCTTTTCACGCTTCCGTTGGAGTCCTACGCCGGCGGAAACGCGATCCGCGATCACTTGCGCGAAACGGCGTGCCGGATGCTCGATGTGCCGCCGGAGGAGAAACCGGGCGCTTCCTTGACCGAGGAGGAGCGTGCCAACATCGAGTCGGGCACCGCCGAAATCGAGCGCGAGCTGGCCGCGGAGCACGCATGGTACGCCCACGACGCGCGGCGCGCGCGGGAACGCGCCGCGCAAGCGGGCCGCGGCGGAAGGCTCCGCGCGCAATGGGTCGGCGACAAACGCCTGTTGGGCGATGTGCGAAGGTTCTTGGAAAGAGGGTGAGCGGTGAGTAAGTGAGTGGTGAGTGGTGGCGCGAGCTCACTCATCGCTCATCCCCCACGACTCACCACTCACCATTCACCACTCACCAAAAAACATGCCACGGCCTAATACGAAAGTCACGTTTTCAGGGGGAACGGGCTCGCCCGGCTCCTTCAGCGTCATGGCGCCCTCGCCCAACGTCGAGGCGCCGGTCACGGTCGCCGGGGTCGTCAACCGCACTCAGGGCGGTTCGCTGGTCCAGTTCCAAATCGGCCAAGCCTATTGGGAAGCGACATTGGCGCTCGACCACCTGTCCAACGCCGACAAAGCCAACCTGGAGGCTTTTTTCCGCAACAACTGGCGCGCAACCTGGCAATACACCGACGAGAACGGCAACGTTTACAACGCCCAATTCCTCGATACCACCCTGCCGCTTCGTAAGATTCAACGCGACCTCTGGAGCTGCGGCCTGCGGTTGAACCTCTCGGCCGTACTGGCATAGGTGAGTGGTGAGTAAGTGAGTGGTTGTGGTGAGTGGTGAAGGGGTGAGGGGATCAGGAGATGAGGAGATGAGGAGAAAATCGCCTCTCATCTCATCACCCCATCACCTCATCACCGTTTCACTCCGCGTCCATCTCCCCTAATGCCTAACGCCTAACGCCTGTATCACCGGGGGGCTGACGCCCCCCGCTCGCCTGCTCCTGACTCCTGTCTTCTGACTCCTTCCTCCATGACTACCTTCGACGTACTCTCCGGCCGGCTGACCCTCGACACCAGCCCGTGGCTGAACGCCCTGCGCCAGGCCCAAGGGGCACTCGCGCAGTTCGTCGCGAACATGGTCCGCGCGATGGACGTGCTCAAGGTCGGCACGTCGAACGTCGCCACGGCGCTGGGAGCGATGACTCCGGCGCTGGCGGGCCTCGCCGCGACCGGAGTCAAGGTCGAGCAATCGTTCGAGCAGTCACTGGCCAAGCTGCGGGGGATCACCCAAACGGCCGCCGTCGACTTGAACACGCTCGGCAAGGACACCAGCCGTTGGGAACCGATCGCCCCGCCGGCGGTCGATCAGGCCGCGGCCGACGGCGTCGCCGGCGCGGGCGCCGGGGTTGGAAGCCGGCCCGCGCAGCTCGCACAGCTTCCGCGTTCCGACGTCGGCGGTGCCGCTGCCGAGCCAATGTCGACGCTCAGGGCTTACGGCGAGGCCTTGCTTGCCCAGTTCGAGCGGAACGCCGAATTGCTGGGCCAGGATCGCGAGACCTCGCTCAAAAACTCGCGCGACGCGCAGGTGGCCGTCGAGGCACTGGCCGCCACCGTCAAACTCAGCGACGAGGATCTGGAAGCCTTCGGCAAAAACGCCGGGGAAGCCGCGGCGCAGGCCAAGGAGCTGGGCAACGACATGGCCGCGCTCGACGCGGTCCAAAAGAAAAACGCTTTCCACGCCGCGGGGATGGCAGCGCCGCAAGAGCAATCCGCGCACATTGCCCAGCACGGGTTCATGCGGCAGGCGATGAACCAGGCGATGAACCAATTCGCGCAAATGGCCCAGGGCGCCGCGATGAAGATCGCGATGGGGCCGAGCGATCTCAACGCCTTGATCGACCAAGCCAAGGCCAAGGGCGATCCGCTGGGCGCGCTCGACCTCATCACCCAGAATGCGCGGATGAAAGCCGGCCAGAGCAACTTCAACCTCCATCAGCTCGCCGGCACCGTGGGATCGCTTGGCAGCACAGGCGATGCTTTCCCCGGCGTGGACAACTCGGCGTACCTCAAGAGCACGGGCGACCCCGCTGCCGTCGCCGCGCAGCAGTTCGCGGATTTGCTGGCCAGGCTACAACAGCAGCGTGCCGCGTTGGTGAAGCAGTTGGGCCGCGGCAAACCTGCCGCCCCCGGCGTCGGGTCGATCGCGCACATGGCCACGGGCGGAATCACGGTCGGGCCGATGACCGCCTTGATCGGCGAGGACGGGCCGGAAGCCGTCATTCCGCTGACGAGTCTTTGGAACCAGTTGCAGCAGACGCTCAAGCAAAACCTGGGCGGCACGCTCGCGTCGTTCACGAACAACTTCTCGAAGTGGTCGCAGACGATCAATCAGCAGATGAACGTCGGCAACTTCGCCAACTCCGGCTTCCTGCAAAACATGGCGTCGCAAAACATGGCGATGGTCGGCGCGTTGCACCAGTACCAGGAACACAGCCAGATCGACCTTCAACCGGTGCGCGGTACGCACGTCCGCGGCGGGACCAACCTGATGGGCAGCCCGCGGAGCGGGCTGGGTGGCGTCTTTACGGGCGACACGTCGGATCAATACGCCGGGCCGAACGTGACGCACAACATTACGGTCAATGTCCACGGGGCCGACCTGACAACGCCGGCCGGCGCCCGGCAGGTGGCCTCGCTGCTGGTGCCGCACATCGACGCGGTCGCACGGAAAATGGGGACCGACATGACGGGCACCAGCGCGATGCGCAGCCCGGCGCAGCCGTTCAACGCGGCCCCGACGGCGTACGCGAGATAGACAAAACACCTGGAGAGCTGACGTGTCATCCACGATCACCCCAAACACCTTCACGCTTTCGACGGTCATTTCGCCGCAAGCGCTCTTGATTACCAACCGCGTCCAGGGACAGCTCGACCTGCGCGGCAAGTTCGGCGCGATGCTCAATGCGGCCATCGCCCGGCTCTCGACGACGGCCTACACGAACCCGCTCGACCTGATCGTCAACCGCCAGTTCGCCACCGAAGCCGGGAGTGGGGCGCTCGTCTATTCGACGGTCGGCGGAAACTCGACGTACAATCTCGGGAGGTCAAGCTCGCTTACGGGGTCGGGAAGCACGACGCGACTCGTCAACACTCCCAATGCCCTGGCCGACCTGACCATCTCGACCAAGACCAGCAACACGGGCACGACGGCCTACGGCAGCACCATGGCCTTCATTGGGCCCACGGCCCCAGGTTCGCTCACGAACGGGCAGGCGTGCGGCACTTTCGAGCTTGCGCGCACGAGTGGTTTCACCGGCAGCGGACCTTGGACGCACACGCTGTCGCAGCCATTGGGCATCGTCCACGCGGTAGGCGATTACATCACCGACGCGGCAGACTGCTGGGACTTATGGCTGCCCGGCGGGTTCGTCTACAACGTGACGTTCGACGCCTACAACATCGCGACAGGGGCCGGCGGAGTCGTGCAGGCAATTGCCAATGTTTATGCCAGCGACAGTGCGAGCTGAATGTAAAGGCGGAAGGATGAAGGACTTGAGTCCTTTTTGTCCTTTCAGTCCTTTTTGTCCTCGCGATCGTGCGCGGCCGGGAAGGACAAAAAGGACAAAAAGGACGGAAGGGACGAAGGACCGAAACGACCATGCGATTGACTCCCAACGTCCCTGACTTCTACGCCGGCGCCCCCACGCCGGGTACGCCGATCTACCCGGACAGCCCGCAAGCGTTTGGGCTGGTGGGGTGCTGGCCGATGTGGGAAGGGGCGGGGCAATCGGTTGAGGACGTGAGCGGGTTTGGAAACAGAGGGACGATTGTTGGTGGGATGACGTGGCAGCCACCAGCGGGACCGGCGAGTCCATTGGTCGGCAGCAACATATTGAAGGATGATGGAACGAGCGGGTATGCGACGCTGGGGCAACCGGCGGCGTTGAATTTCAACCCTACCGTGAATGCCTTCTCGGTTTTAGTGGTCTTCCGGCATCCGAATGCCGCTCCAGCGGCAAACGAAATTCTCGTTTCAAAAATAAGCTTAGCCACTACGCAAGTGTTGTTTTACATCCAGCAATCGTCATCTGCGTTGACAGGAAACGTCAACACCACGGCGTTTATTGGAACGACCAACGTTTGCGACGGGAAGTGGCACGTTGGCATTTGGTCAATACCGGCTGCTTCAAGTGGGGCTTCGATTTACCTGGATGGCATCGCAGAGACCTTTTCCAGTGGAACGGGGGCGATCGCCTCTGGGACGAATTCAAATGACTGGCTCGTTGGCGCGCGTCGCCAGAATAGCAATTCCGATTCCTCGAAATGGTTCACCGGCAACATCGCCCAGGTAATGATCTGGAACAGGGCACTCACGAAAGCCGAGGCCTATGATTTCTCGACCGACCCCTTCGCCGCATGGCGATGGCCCAGGCAACGGAGTTTCGCACCGGCGTCGTCTCCCATCGTCCAACGCCGCACCCACACCCAAGGCGGGACCCGCGTAGGCTCTCGTCAGGCAGCCGCATGAAGCAGGCGGAAAGAGGCGATAGGCGTTAGAGCGAGCTTCCCCGCCTTCCCTTTTTCCTAACGTCTAACGCCTAACGCCTTTTTCCGCCTAACGCCTTCCCATGAAAGACCGACAGCAGAATTCGACGAACCACGCGGTACCATTCCTGATGGTGCTGGCTTCGGACCATATCACGGGAGCCACCGGGCTTTCTCCGACGGTCACGCTCTCGAAAGACGGAGCGGCGTTCGGCGCGGCGGCGGGCGCCGTCACGGAAATCGGCAACGGCTGGTACCTCCTGGCCGGCAACGCGACCGACCGCAACACGCTGGGCGAGCTGGCGATCCATGCGACGGCGGCGACGGCGGACCCCTCGGACGACAAGTATTGCATCGTGCCGTGGGACCCCTTTGACGCGCACCGTGGGACGTGCGGCGATGTGCTGCCGAGCGTCGCTTCGAACCAGGCCAACGGCATCCCGGTCAGCACGAACGCGGGCTATATCCCGATCGACTGGTCGGCCATTCACGCCCCGGCAACCGTCGTGGACCTGAGCGGCACAACAATCAAGAACTTGGACGGCAACACGGTCCAGACTGGGGATGCCTACGCGGAAGCCGTACTGATTTACAACCGCATCGGGGCCGGCGGCGCCTCCCTTGGTGCCATCCCCGACGAAGCCGGCGTGACGACGCTTTTGTCTCGCCTCACTTCCGCGCGAGCGGGTTACATCGACAACCTTTCCGCCGGAGCGGTGGCCCAAGCCGCAACGGCACTCTCGAATGCCAACATTCCAGCCAACTGGTTGACGGCTTCCGGTATCGCCGCGGGGGCGCTCGACGGCAAGGGCGATTGGCTCTTGTCGAGCAGCTACACCGTTGGGCCGACGACGGCCGCGATTGCAGTTGCCGTGATGAACGATATTTCGGATTCCGTGGGGGCGGACGTGGTGGCGATCAAGGCCAAGACGGACAACCTGCCGTCGAGCCCGGCGGCGACGGGCGCGGCGATGACACTGACCTCGGCGGCCCTGGACGCGATTCTTGTCGAAAGCGGGATCGTCGCCGGCGCACTCTTGGTCAATGACGCGGCCGGTCAGCTCACGAGTATCAACGCTCGTCAGGCATTGGCTCTGATCCTGTCCGCCCTGGCCGGCAAGGACACCGGTGGAGGCACCTCGTCCGTGGCGTTCCAGCCTGCCGGCATTCCAAGCGCATCCAACCCGCGTATTTCGACCAGCGGCGCGGACGACAACGGCAACCGCGGGACGGTGACATTAAGGGTGCCGACCTGAGGAGGAGGGGAAGAAGGGAGGAGGGGAAGAGAGGAAGAGGGGAAGAGATGTTTCCAGCCTGGTTTTATCCGTCGTGGTGGTTTCCTACCTGGTTCTTTCCAGAGCGCGGCTCATCGGCGGTCCCTACCGCGATGGCCGGGTACGTTGGCGCGAATCCGGTTTATTTGGCGACGCTCGGCGCGCTCGGTCGATTTGGCGCGATGCTTTCCGTCACGCCGGCCGAATCGGCTAGCGTCGGCGATTGGCCCTGAGGAGATGAGGAGGTAAGGAGG
>DATLQY010000628.1:0-16300 GCA_035534975.1 Pirellulales bacterium | reverse complement strand
GTAATAAAGTGGATGTGCCTCCCCTGGTTCCCGCAGACTTTCGGGGAAATACAGTTTTCCCTTTCCGATCGTCTCCTTGCCGCGCGGGTCGCGATACGTGTACTCGACGAGCGCCTTGACGACCGCCTGCCGGGCCCCCGGCAGCAGGGCCGCTTCGACGAAACGCAGCCGGCCGGAGGTGGGCGAGCGAAATCCCTCGAACAGCTTCCGCACCCAGACCGGTCCCTGGAACGCGGCCCCTCCGTCGTCCTCGACGTTGGCTGCCAGTTCGAGCGTCCCCCATCCCTCCGCGCGGTCGAGCCCGCCGGGATAGGACGACCCAATCTGCGTCTCCTTCAGGTCCGGCTGAAAGGCGTCGACATACGCCATGTTGAAGCGTAGCGAGTCTCCTGGTTTGGATTGAAGGTCTTCAACGTCGCCTGAATCGAGTGGCACGGCCCATTCGATCGTGTAGATCCCCTGTTCATGAACCATCGCCGCGCGCCCGTCCTGTTTCTTGTCGTCCGCGTCCTGCCCCGGCGTCGTGACGTGCTTGTCGACGAAGATCCCGGGCCCGACCACCTTGCGGTCGTCCCCCGCCGCCAACTCCTTGCCACGGCAGAACGCCAGCGTGGACAGATCGAAATCGAGCGGCGTGAGCGACTTGTTCAGCGTTTCATCGGGCACCGAGAGGGCGACATACAAACCGTTGGCCGAGTTCATCACCCACAACCGGCACGCCCGTGGCGCAATCGCCTGCGTCTTCACCTTGAGGACCGGGAGCTCAAACTGGATTGGTTTGGCGTCGTTCCACTCCTCGTTGCCGATGCGACCGTCGATCGCCGGAGCCGCGCGGCAAGGGGAGGAGGTGACGGTCTTGGGAAGGTTGCCGGCCAGGACCATGTTTGAGTTGATGACAAGCGACAAAAGCGGTGCGATGAGAATGGGGATGGACCTCATGATGTGCTCCTGTCGCAGTGGACCTCGACAACGACATATTCTCTACCGTAACGGCTCACCGTGCAAGCTTGGCTACCAACCCTTGGGCGCCTACGGTTAATCGTCCGGACGTCGGGGCCACACGCACACTTGCTTTCCGCATCGGGCTGAGTCAGAATACGACGCGTGCCTGCCCGTGCGACGCACCGGTGATGTTCCTTTTCCGTCGATTCAGAAAGCGAGACGATTATGCGAAGATTCCTTGGCACGAACCTTGTGGCGCTGTTGTTATTCAGCCTTGGGCAAGTGGCGCGTTCGGCCGACGACGGCGCGACAGCCGTCATCGACAAGGGCATAAAGGCCTTGGGCGGCGAGGCGAAACTGAGCAAGGGCAAGGCGATCGCCTGGAAGACCAAGGGCAAAATCCATTTCGGCGACAATGAGAACAGCTTCACCGGCTCGACGACCATCGCTGGGTTGGATCGTTTCCGTGGCGAGTTCGAGGGTGAGTTCGGCGGCAATTCGGTCAAGGGGGTGACCGTGCTCAATGGCGACAAGGGATGGCGGAAATTTGGCGACATGAGCAGTGAGCTCGACAAGGAAGGCCTCGCCAACGAAAAGCGGACCGTGTACCTGCAAGTCGTCGCCGCCACGCTCCTCCCGCTCAAGGGGAAGGACTTTCAAGTCGAGGCGGCCGGTGAGGAAAAGGTCGGCGATGCGGACGCGGTCGGCGTCAAGGTAACGCCGCCCGACGGCAAGGAATTCAAGCTCTACTTCGACAAAACCAGCGGCTTGCCGGTGAAACTGGTGGCAAAGATTGTCGGCTTTACGGGTGACGAGTTGACGCAGGAAACGACTTATGAAAACTACAAAGACATTGGAGGGATCAAGAAGGCCTTGAAGGTCGATTCCAAGCACAACGGGGAGAGATTCCTGGAGGCGGAGATCAGCGATTTCGAACTTCTGGAAAAAGTCGATGACAAACTGTTCGCCGAGCCGTAATTCGCCGAGCCGTAATCAGACTTCACACGTCACGCAGTACATTCCCCACACCGCCGGCAGGTCGTCGGTCGGCAGCGAAGCCAGCAGCAGTTGATCGCGGTCGATCTCGTCCAACGTCATGGTCCCGAGATTCGCGTATTTCTCACGGATCTCGTCGTAATAGAGCAGTATGTTTTCGATCGCGGACGCGTCCATGGGGCACTCGAACCATTCGCTGTGCACTCGGCGGTAGCCCGCCGCCTCGAGCGAGCGGCCCAACGTCGCGCCGATGCCGGGCGCCAAACCGCATGCCTGATAGTACCGGCTGATGCCCTCCGCCCAACGGCGCAGGGGGGCCAGCTCCGCGCGGCCCTGCGCTTCGAATGCCGCCAGACGCGCAATCAGCGCGCGAAACTCGGGTTCGATGAAACCAAGCCGGGCACCGGCCTTCAGCACTTGGCGCAGGTTGCCCAGCAGGGTCTCCGGTACGTTCAGATGGTGCAGCACGGTCCGCCCGACGAGCACGTCGGCCCCGGCGGCAAGGGGGCCAACGTCGCGGATATCAGACAGTACGAACTCGAGCCGAGCGGGACCCACGGCCGCGAGGTTTTTGGACGCCTGGTCGAGCAGACCCTGCGAGTAGTCGACCCCCACCACGACTCCGTTGGGTCCCAACCGTCGCAGGATGCGGCGAGTGAAGCTGCCGGCACCGCAGCCCAGTTCGACGACGTGGTCGGCGGGCTGGACGTTCAACGCGTCCAAAAGCCGCTCGGAGACGGTGGCGAATTGGCAATCCTGGATTTCCAGCCTTCGAGCCGCGCTGGCCGTGGTTCCCAGGGCGTAGGCCATTGGCTTCATGGGGTTCATGCCCAGCAACATCCCGCGCCGGCGGACAGTTGGCAAGGGGCCGCCCGATTGCTCGCGCACGGCTGAAAAAGGTGTCGTCATACCCCAATTGTCCGCCCGCTGCCGAAAGCAACGGCCGGGCAATCATCGTTTTGGCACACCGGCTTTTCGAAAATGTATAATCTTGCCAATCAACATTCCGCTGCTTCAAGGAACCATCAATGTCGCTGGTCTTGGGTCTCGACGTGGGCACGACGACGATCACGGCACTGGCCTTGGACACCGGCAACGGCCAGATCGTCGCCCGCAATACCGCCGCCAACGATGCGGAAATCACGACGCCGGAGGCCAAAGCGCGTGGCTGCTCGGACTGGGACGCGGCTCGAATGGCCGCCGCCGCTTTTGGGGCGCTTCGCCGCTGTTCTGAATCTCTGCGCGAACGTGTTCGCGATGTGGCAGGGATCGGGCTCACCGGCCAGCAGCACGGCGTGGTGCTGGTCGATGACCGGTTCACACCCCTGACGCCGTTCGTCAATTGGCAGGACCGCAGGGCCGAGGATGTTGATCCGAAGACCACAAAGACACTGCTTGACAAGGTCCGGTCACTGGCGGGCGAAGAATCGCGGGAGCGAACGGGCTGTACGCTCGCGGCCGGCTACATGGGCGCGACGTTGCGATGGTTCCATGAAAACGCGCTGTTGCCCGCCGGAGCGACGGCGTGTTTCATCGTGGACTACCTTGCGTCGGTGCTCACCGATAAGAAGCCCGTCACCGATGCCACCTCCGCGGCGAGTAGCGGCCTGCTCGACATCGTCCGAGGCGATTGGGATCGACCGCTGATCGAAAGGCTGGGCCTGCCGGCGGCGATTTTTCCAGCGATTCATCCGGCCGGCGAGCCGCACGGACAATTGACCGCTTCGGCGGCCGGCGCGACGGGTCTGCCTGCCGGACTGCCTGTGTGCGTTGGGTTGGGCGACAACCAGGCGAGCTTCTACGGCAGTGTCGCCGACCTGGACGGCACGATTCTGGTGAATGTCGGAACCGGTGGCCAGGTTGCCGCGTTTACGAACCGTTTTCTCTACTCGGCCGACTTGGAAACGCGGCCCTTTCCTGGGGGCTATTTGGTGGTGAGCGCCGGCCTTTGCGGCGGCCGGACCTACGCACTCCTGGAGCGGTTTTTTCGACAAGCCGGCGACATGACCGGGAATGGAGTGCCGACCGCGACGCTCTATGAGGCGATGAACGGTCTGGCAGGCAATGTTGCCCGCGGGGCGGGCGGCCTGCGGTGCGAACCGCTCTTCTCGGGCACGCGGCGGAACCCGGAGCTGCGCGGTGCGTTCACCGGCATATCGGCGGAAAACTTTACGCCGGCCCACATGACACGGGCCCTGCTCGAAGGCATGGCGGAAATCTTCCTTCGCGGCCGGCGCGACATCGAAACGGTCTTGGGCAAGCCTCGCGGTCGCCTGGTCGGCGCCGGTAACGGCATGCGGGAGAACCCCGTGCTGGCACACATCGTGTCGGACGAATTCGGCATGCCGCTCGATACGACGGTCCACCACGAGGAGGCGGCCTTCGGCGCCGCCTTGTTGGCATCAGTCGGCTTGGGCATTCTGCCGGGCCGCGAAGCAGCCGCAAAGCTGATTCGGTACCAGGATTACGCTTCACGCGGTCGAGAATGAGATTCGGTGGCTGGGGCAGAGCCTTAGCGATGCCCCGGTCGCTATCTAGCCGGGGCATCGCTTATGCTCTGCCGCCAGCCACCAGTTTCTCGAGCCAGAATGTCTCATTTTCGGCCGCGTGAAGTATACGGCGGCAACAGCAGTTCGGGATCTTCGAGCACCAGATAGTGCCCGTGGTCGGCGGTGACGATCACGGCGGTGTCGTCCCAGCCGTTCCTCGCCTCGACCCACTCGATTACGGCCTGGAAGGCGGCGTCGCCGCTCTCGACCGCGCCGATCGAGTTGTCGAGGTTATCGTCGTGATTCGCCCAATCGACGTCCCCCGCCTCGACCATGAGCCAGAAACCATCGGGATCGGTTTCGAGCACCGTCAGCGCGGCGCGAGTCATGTCGGCCAGGGTCGGGTTTTCTTCGATCTCGGCCGCGCTGTACGCTTCGGCCGTGTCCGCGACGCCCGGCGCCGGGTCGTAGCCGCCGTCGGCCGTCTGGAAAGGCAGGTGCGCGGTGGGCACGCCAAAGAAACCGAACAATCGCCGCCCCTTTTCGGCTGCCTCGTGCGACGCGGCCGCCAGCAGCTCCGCTCCATTGGCGCCGGCCGTGCGCCGCACCACCTGGTACTTGCCCCCGTGATCAACGTCGATCCGCTCCAGATCGGCCAGGGTAATATAGCGATTGCCGGGCACGAAGTTGTTCCCTTGTTCGACGAGTCCGGCGTGCTTTGCCGTGTATGCGGCGGGTTCTTCCGCGCCTCCGCACCCCAAAAGCACGTCAAGCCCCGGCAAGGGTTGATCGCGATGAGCGATCGAGGCCAGGCCGACCAGGTCGCGAGTCAGGTCCTGGAAATCGTCGCGCGAGACGTTGTTGGCGTAGGCACAGGCCGGCGTGGCATGGCTGATCGGCACACTGGTAACGACGCCGACGGCAAACGAGCGGGCTTGCAGTTCGCGCGCCAAGGGAACGACTTGCCGTCCCTCGGCGTCGACGTTGATCGCGTCGTTGTAGGTCTTGATGCCCGAAGTCATCGAAGTGGCCGACGAGGCCGAATCGGTCACCGCTTGCTTGCGGATTTCCGATTTGCCCATGGGGTACCTCGGATCGTTGCCGCGTGTCCAGGGCGTCGGACCGCCAAGCTTCGCATCGTAACCGCCGCGCAGCTTGCCGCCGGGCGTTTTGACGACTTGCGCGTCGACGTCGAATTCGGTGCCGTCGTTGTGGGGACTGGTGACGAAAAAGCCGAAGTCAGTGGCCGTGCCGCGATAGTCCTGAAAGGCCAGTCCCGTGCCTCGTCCTTCGCGGTAACCCACGCGGCCCGAGGCATGGATCGCGGCGGCCCAGGTGGTTTGCCAATCCATTCCGTCGAAAATCATCAGCACGATGTACTTCTTGCCGGTCGCCACGGCGGATCGCTGCAGCGCGTAGACGTCGGTCTGGTCGAAGTATTCGGCCGCCGGGTTGTGCGTCGCGTCGGGCAGGCGGCCGTAGAGCTGGTGCAGCCGCACGGGATCGCGATAGGCGCTGTTGCCGCCGGCGACGGCATCGAGCGAAAGTCCGAACGTGTAGATCGGAACCAGGCGATTGCTGTGCCTGGTCCAACCAGCGTACGTTTTCGCTTGGTAGCCCCAATGCCCCCAATCTGCATGTTTTTCCGCGATCGCCTTGGTCTGCAATTCGCGCACGTGATCGCCCGCCGCGGCGCGAGCGCCGACGGAGCGGCCCTCGGCGATTCGCAGATTGCGAAACCGGACCTCTTCGCTATGGTTCTGCAGGCCGAGGAAGCCCTTGAGTTCGCGCCGCGTCAGCTCGGGAAATTCATGAGCGGCGGCGTTGACGATCTCGACACCGTTATGAACCACGCGGTACGTCGGCCCTTGGCAGTCGATTTCGAGGCTGTTCCAATGGCCGGGGGGACGGCAGACGTGCCGCTGGGCCGGAGCGATGGCGTACACGCTGCCACAGAACTGGTAGGGCTGAATGTCGCGGTAGCGATCCGAAGCGTCGTCGAGAATTTGCACCTCGACGCCACTCAGATCACCGCCGGCCATCTTTGCCATCTCGCGCCCCTGGTGCGCGCCGTCGGCGGGCACCCGCACGTAAACGCCGGAGTTGCCGCCCGATTTGAGCAGGTATTCGAGCCGCAGGTTGAAGTCGCCGAATTGCGATTTGCTTCGCAACCAAGGGCCGGGTTTGCCGGTGCAGAGGAGCACGCCGTCATCGACGGTCCAACAGGCCGCCGCATCGGCGCCGCCCCCTTCCCAGCCCGCCAGGTCCTGACCGTTGAAAAGCGATCGGTGGTCCAGTTCCGTAATGAAAATGTCGCGGAATTCGAACTGCCCCCCTTGGTCGACTTCCGATTGCAAGCCGATATGGCCGTGCCCGACCTCGACACCAGAAACTCGCCAGGCTCCGCGGCCGTTGATCTTCAACTCCGCCGTATCCGCGACGACGGTGAGCTTGAAATGGTTCCATTCGCCTGGCTTGACCAGGCCGGTACTCTCGGCGCCCGCGAGACCAATGACGTTGCCTTCCTTACTTTCGAGGAGGTTGACTTGGTACCGCTTGGGCCAAGGACTCCCCACGGGAGGCGCTTCGGCCCGGAAGTAGACGCCCGAATCGTAACCGGCCGGTTTGCGCGCCCGCCACTGGAGTTCGAGCACGAAGTCGCGGTAATCATGGTCGGCGCGAACGTAACCGTCACCTCCTTTGAGCACCATGGCGCCGTCTTCGACCGCCGCATCGCAGCCGGTCACTTGCCAGCCGTCGAGGTTTTGTCCGTTGAAGAGGCTCATTCGAGGGCGGGCGGGTTCGTCCGCCTGCGCAAGGCCGGTGAAACAAGCCAAGGCGGTAATCGCCGTAATGGCGTGGTGCGCGATCATAGTGGACTTCCTGGAAGGGGATAGGGGGATACGTAGGGGATAGGGAGATAGGATACAAAAGAAGTTGAAGGCCGCGCCGCCTCTTCGTGGGTCGTGGATATCTTTCGATCGTTCCCAAGATGGCATGACGCCCGGCCCAGGTCAAACACAAACCGTCCGGGCGGCACTTCGGCGCGGCGTCGGTTGCGTTGCTTCGCAAGCTGGTTTACGCTGGGCAAACCGGTTAGGGACCGTCTTAACATAACTTCCGCTTTAGGATATCCACAAAAACCCAAGTCTCCGGGAGTGGAACGTATGCGGGTGCTGCTAGGTTGGGACGACGCCGACGAAATCGAGCTCCTGAGCTGAATCTTACAACGACGCGCCCAGTCTTTACCGAGGACCTCGCACCATGAAACGGTTGATGCTCTTTCCATGTCTGGCACTCACCCTGGCCTCGCATGCGACGGCCGCCGAGCCTTGGAAGCCTGCCGTCGGGCCGTTGGCCACACGCTGGACCATGGACGTCTCTCCCGACAACGTCTTGCCCGAATATCCCCGTCCGCAGATGGTCCGCGAACGATGGAAAAACCTCAACGGCCTGTGGCGGTACGCGATCCGCCCCAAGTCCGATGGACGGCCCAAGGAATTCGACGGCCGGATTCTGGTGCCGTACCCGGTCGAGTCGTCGCTCTCAGGCGTGATGCGGCGCGTGGGTGGCGACCAGCGGCTTTGGTACAGCCGCACGTTCACCCTCGACGAAGCCTGGTCCGGAAAGCGCCTTCTGTTGCACTTTGGCGCGGTCGATTGGGAGAGCACCGTATGGATCAATGGCAAAGAGGTCGGCCGACACGAAGGTGGCTACGATCCATTCATGTTCGACGTGACCGACGCGCTCACGCCTGAACTGGAGCAGGAACTGGTCGTGGCCGTTTGGGACCCGACCGATGCCGGACCCCAGCCGCGCGGCAAGCAAGTACACAAACCGGGCGGCATCTTCTACACGCCGACCACCGGCGTCTGGCAGACCGTTTGGCTCGAGCCGGTGCCTAAGGCATACATCAAGTCGATCAAGATCGTGCCGGATGTGGATCAGAAAATGGTAAGGGTCGATATCGAGGTCGCTGGCGCCACGGCTCGGCACGAGGCGTCGGTGACCCTGGTCGACCCACGACGCAAAGGAGCCGCGGCCGGCGAAGGTGAGATCATCGACGGCGAGCCCACAGCGGCGACGCGCCACAAGCTCGGCCAGGTGTTTGTCGTCCCCGTCAACGACCAGCGACTTTGGTCTCCCGACGACCCTTTCCTCTACGGCCTACGGATTCATTTGTTCGAGGGCGACAAGCAACTTGATCAAGTTGCCAGTTACGTGGGCATGCGCAAGGTCTCGCTCGCAAAGGACGGGCACGGCGTGACAAGAATCTTCCTCAATGGCAAGCCGCAATTCATGTTTGGCCCGCTCGACCAGGGCTTCTGGCCCGACGGGCTCTACACCGCGCCCACCGACGAGGCGCTGCGCTACGATATCGAGGTGACCAGGCAGATGAGCTTCAACATGTGCCGCAAGCACGTCAAGGTCGAGCCGGCCCGCTGGTACTACTGGTGCGACAAGCTGGGGCTTATGGTGTGGCAAGACATGCCCAGCGGCGACGCCAGCGTCGCGCCGGGGCAGGGCGAGATCAAGCGCAGCCACGAATCGGCCGCGGTCTACGAGCGTGAGCTGAAGGCCATGCTCGACGCGCTCCACAACTCGCCCGCCATCGTGATGTGGGTCGTGTTCAACGAAGGGTGGGGACAGTACGACACGCCGCGGATCACCGAATGGACCAGGCGGTACGATCCCACGCGGCTCGTCAATTGCGCCAGCGGCTGGAATGATTTTCCCACCGGCGACGTGATCGACATGCACAACTACCCCGGTCCCGGCTCGCCGAATCCTGAGTCGAAGCGGGCCGCTGTCTTGGGCGAATACGGCGGGCTGGGGCTGCCGCTGGAGGGGCACACCTGGCTGGGCAAGAACAATTGGGGCTACCGCAGCTTTACCGACCGCCAGGGCCTGGCGGCAGCCTATTTCGAAATCGCCTCCGCCCTTCGTCCGCTGGTGGCCGAACCGGGCCTTTCGGCCGCGGTCTACACGCAGACGACCGACGTCGAAACCGAGGTCAACGGGCTGTTGACCTATGACCGCGTCGTCGTGAAGATCGACCAGAAAAAGTTGGCCGAGGCGCACCGCAAACTTTACCTTCCGCCGCCGATCTACACGGTGCTCGTGGCGACTTCCGAGAAGGATCCGAACGAGTGGAAGTTCACGCTCGAAGCGCCCGGCGAAAACTGGATGGCGCCCGATTTCGACGACTCCGCCTGGCGGCGCGGACCCGGAGGGTTCGGCACGAAAGAAACGCCCGGCACCGTCGTGCGGACGGAGTGGAACACGCCGGACATCTGGATTCGTCGCGTAGTCGAGTTGCCCAAGTCGGCCGGCGAGCTTGGCGATCCGCACCTGACGATGCACCACGACGAGGACGCCGAGATCTACATCAACGGTGAATTGGCGGCGAAAGTGACCGGCTACACCACGCGTTACGTTGCCACATCGATCAGCGCCGCCGCCCGCGACGCATTGCGTCCGGGGCGCAACCTGATCGCCGTGCATTGCAAACAGACAGGCGGCGGACAGTACATCGACGTCGGTTTGGTGGATTCGAAGGAGCGAGCCCCGTAGCGCGGCCTTGGCGTACTTTGTCCCGCCGCCTGGCTCCCCGCAGCCGAAGGCAGCGGGGAGCCAGGCGGCGAACGGGAGACTGTGGAAAAATGAGGGCCGGTCGTTTGTAGCTGCCAACGTGAATCTCCATCGGGCAAGCCGATGGCATCTTTCCATGAGGCGTGGGGTGGGACGAACTCGCCTTTGGCGAGCGCCGGCCAACCAAGTTCGCTCGCGGTAATGGTGGGCCGTGAGACCCGCTGCGCGGGTACACATCAGCGTGATCGACGCTTATCTGTCATCGGCGTCCAGCCGTAATCCGCCTAGTCATGCGGGCGTCCCGCCTGCCTGGCGGTTTCGAGACAGGCCCTAGAATTCGAGCGCGTGCTCGCCGTAAAATTCCGTCGACGCAATCAGCCCGGAAATCAGGTCCTCGTCCGTGGCGCCTTGGGCGAACTGAGCCATCCAGTAATCGAGTCCGCCCGGGTCGGCGGCGCGGCCGAGAAGCCGTGGATAGTCGTCGCTAACCTGTTGCCGCCGGCGCTCGCCGGCGTTGGCAAAGCCGTCGGCGACGTCGGCGCGGCTCACGCCGGCGTTCAGTTGGCCGACCCAAAAGCTCTCCCCTTGCGTGTCAGCTTGCCGGCCCAACAGATCGTGGTAGAGGGCGTCGACCCAAAGCGGGTTTGTGCCGCCCGCGCGCTTGAAATACTCGTCCGACACGACCAAATCGGCGGCCAGTCCCTCGTCGGTCAGGGCTCCCGCTTGCAACTGGCTGGTCCAGTACGCCAAACCACCCGCGTCGGGCTCGCGCCCCATGAATTTCACGTAGGCGGGTGTGACGACTTCGTTGGCGTAATACTCGCGGCTACCGACGAGATCGGCGGCGAACACCGCCGGCGAGAGACCGATGTCGAGTTGCGTCTCCCAGCTTGCCAACTCGGCGAGACTCGGGAGCCGGGCGTAGACCTGCTGAAACGCCGCGGTAATGTATCGGCCTGTGGCGGCAATCGTCAAACCGCCCTGCGCGGGCGGAAGCAAAACGGCACTCACCGCATTCACCAGATCCGGCACCAGGAGATTGGCGGCGGGTGTGCCCAGGCCGGTTGCCAGATCGTATCCGGGACCGGCTTGGAACGCGGTATTGCCTCCTAGAATGATATCGTGAAACGCGCTAGGATTGGCGTACAACAAGGGCAAGGTTTGGGTCGCTCCGTCGAGTGTTCCCTCGGCAAGCAATGCCCGGCCCTCATCGGCGGTCGCGATCGTCGCCGCGAAGCCAGGGGTTGATGCGCTCGTGCCCAACTCGCCTTGCCAAGGTGTGGCGCTTCCGTTCGCGTACGAATCGTAAACCGGTAAACCCAGGCCCGAATTGTCGCCGCCGGCAAACGCGACGTCGGGGCTCACGCGCGACGCGAAGTCGAGACCGGCCTGCAATTGGTAAATGGGTTGCGGTTCATAGTTACTGTAGCCGCCGCTGCTGTATTCGATGGCGGCTTCGTTCAGGTAGTTCCCCGTCGGGTCGTCCCAGAGCCAGGTGGCGCCGACGCCCACGACGTTGGGCGAGAGCGCCGGGTACAAGCCAAAGCTCGTGTTGGTTGGATAACCGGGGCCGCCCCGGTCGCCCGAGGCGGCGACGAAGGTCACTCCCTGGTGACCGCTGGGAGTAGTGAAGTCGAAGTCGAACGATAATTCGCCGCTTTGGTCCGGGGCCCCGAAGCTCATGGAAACCACCGACACGCCCGCCTGCCGCGCCGCCCATTGCGCCGCGGAGAACAAGTCTTGCTCGGTGTCGCCGGCCGCCTCGACGAGCAGGATGTTCGCCCCGGGAGCCAGGGCGTGCGCCCATTCGACGTCGAGCGACGTTTCTGCCGCCCAGCTTGCATTGGGCGCAATCCCGCCGCCGACGACGCTGCCGCCGACCAGCTCGGTCTTTTGAAAGCCGGGAGGATCGGGCAAGCCAAAAGCGAGGTCGAATTGCCGCAGATCGTTGGCGATGCTCGGGTCGTCGAAAGCGTCGATGACCGCGATCGTCTGCCCGGCGCCGTCCAGGTTCGTGCCGCCGACGCTCACGGAATCGAGACCATAGGCGTGCCGAATTTGCTGCGGAGTGTAGCCCGCAGGCGACGTCATGAGCTGGGGCGCGAGCTCGAGGCCGATCGGCAGGCACACCGCCGTCGCGACGTCGCTTGCAAAGAGCCGTCGCGGTTCAAGCCGCTGGAACCCAATCAAGCGCCGGCCGAGCGTGGAACGTCTGGCCGCCAGTGAAACCCGCGAAGGAACTTCAACCGCCAATGGCGTGCCCGCGGCTAGGACTCGATTGCACGGCACTGGCTTTCGCATTCAGTTATCATGATTAAAGCTTGGACTCCCTGTCGAGAAAATTGTTGGAAAATGGCTAATCTCGTTCGAAATCATCGGTTGTGCGGCGGAAGCGCGCGCCCGGTAGCAACGATTATTCATGGTCCGGCCAAAGAAAAAGCCGACCAAGACCCTAGATGTTTACATCGGTGCCCACTTCAGTGATGCCGTCTCCTTCTTTAATCGCCTCCGCGAGCGAGGGACCACTGTCCACTGACGAAACTCCCTTCTGCGCCGCGCGCGAACGGAAAGGTTTTTTGTTGGACGCGGCCAGGGCCTTCTCGGCCCATTGCCGGACCGTGCGCGCACCGTCGTTCAGCGCGGGGCGAATGAAACCCTCTCCAAACCGGGCCAGGCCGATACGGTAGGCGGCCTGACGGACCTGACCGCGGCCCTGCTTCAAAGCGCGGCGCAGCCATTTCCGCACGTCCTCCCGACCAAGCCGCTCGGCGTAAATGTCGACCAGGTCGAGCAGGCCCTCGCCCACCATGTCGGACGAGGTTTCGATGTCCAATACGCCACCGGTCGAACCGAAAAACTCATCGAGCACCTGTTCTACCGGCTCACCGCATACCGTCGCCAACGAGCGCACGGCGCACCGACGCAGGCCCGGCATACGCGCTCCGATCGGGAATTGCGCAACGTCCAGCCGCACTCGTGGAAAGGGGTATTCCGTGTTCGTTCCGATGCTGAACTCGGCCAACACCTTCTTGGCATCCTCTTCCAGTCGCAAGACTTCCCGTTCACAACCGAGCAATCCGCGGCACACCTGTCGCTTCACTTCGGTCGTGAGCCAGTCAGCCGCCATCAGCGCCTCGAACAGGTGAAAGACCTGTCGTCCCTGAAAGCGCGCCGATCCGACGGCGCCAAACAGGCAGTGGATGTCCCAAGCGCGCGGCTCCCCGCCGGCCGTAAGCGACATCCGGGCAATTGCCGGCAGTTCGTCGGCGGGCACGCCGGCGAAGAACGACTCGGGGTCGACGTACGCCAGCTCCGCGACGGCGGCCATTTCCAGTTCTTCCGTCTGACCGAGCTGCGCCAGTCGCAGCCAGGCAATTCCAACTCCCGGCGGCAACGAGTGCCTCTCGATCCCATCCTCGTCGAGCAGGTGGAACAGGTGTCGCGCCACAGGTCCGTGTAGTTCCGTCCGGCCGCGCGTCAAGACCCGCAACGCGACGTGGCCGAAGACGTAAGGATCGTCGTACCACTCGGCGGGCACTTCGGCCCAACGCAACCGTGTTTCGTAGCGCGGTGCCGTCGCCCGCTCGTAATCGGTGAAGCCCGCCAGCGCGTGTTTGCGAAACGCGTCCCAGGCGTCACCTTCGAGTCGCAGCGCCTCACGAAGTCGCTTGAGCGGCTTGCTTTCCCGCGACTGTTTGGCGCTAGCGGGCAACTGTTCCGCGCCGCCGGGCAATTGGGGATCTTTCGGCATGAGCTCCATCTCCTGGCACGCGATCAAGAACGCGCAAAATCCGCCGCGATTCGACACACTCGGTCGGTATCCGTAACGCCGGCGGCACAAGCATTCTTCATTTTGAATCGACATTGGCTTGGCCGTCAAGATGCTTGCAGCGGTAGGCATCTCGTTGCTGCGAGAGGACGCCGCTCCCTTGCCGCTCAACGCCATCAACGAAGCGACCATTGCTGCCCTGTATCGAGCCCATACACAAGTCATCCAGGTCGAGATCAAAATGGACCTTCGGCCAGAATTCAGACACTGGCGGCGGTCAACCTGCGTCAGGATCGTGCGCCACGATGTAAGACCCGTCGCCACCAGGGCTCGGCTCGCGCGACATCGGATGGCGACACCCTGGCCGCCGACGGCGCCTCGTTCAACGTGGGCGGCGATGGAACGCGGACTTCGAGTTTGCACTGAACGCACTCAATCAGACGATTCGCTTGTTCGGCGTCCGCCTTCAGCGGAATTTTGCAGAAAGGGCAAAAGAAGGAGATCATGGTCTACACCTCTCGCGCTTGACACGCCAGCCGGGGTAGGGCCGCCAACCCACACATCCGGTGATTATAATTCATCGTCAAGTGCTAAAAAAGCAGTTCCGCAAACCAAATCGCATCGCCTGGCCGTGGGCGCGCGATCGACTCCATTTTCTCCATGAAACCGCGCGCGCTTCGACCGGCGATTTACGTTTCTATAGCACAGGCCGTGACCGCTGTCCGATCCCCGGCAGTCGGATTCCTGGCAATGTGTCGGCCGTTCGGTGGGAGTGCCCTTGGCCTTCAAGCCCCACTGGACGGCCGGCGCGGCGCCCTGAAGCGTCTGGCCCGACCAGCAGGATTAAGGGCGCGCCGCGGCTGCCACGCGTTCCGCCGCGAGTTCGCGCGGGTGGGGTTGCGCCCCGCGGCGAGGCAGCGACGTGAAGATGACGCAGATTGTTTCGCCCACAGGGTCGGCCCAGCAGAGTGTTCCCGTTGAGCCGGTATGGCCGAAGGTATGCTCAGAACATCCGGGACTGCCTGAGTCTTTGCCAACGCCAAATCCCAACCCTCGCGGTGTGAATCCCGCCGGATTGTGGTTCTTGATGATCAGCCGAGCCGTCTCGGGCTTGACGACCTTGCCGCGGGCCCCCATGAGCTCGTCCAGAAACATGGCAACATCCGGCGCGGAAGCGTGCGTTCCTCCCCAGGGAGCGCCCAGCTTCCGCCAGTAAGGACTGTTCCAATCCCAATCCTCGGCCAGCGGATCGCCGCTCCCCGATTCGGGCGCGGCGCCTTCCATCTGGCAAGAGACCATCTCTTCCAGCTTGAAGCGTCCGAGTCCCTGAGCCGAGTGCCTCATGCCCAGCGGCTGAAAGACATTCCGGTCGACGAGCGTCTGAATCTCCGTCCCGCTGACGAGCTCCCCAATCCGCGCGGCAAGCAAGATTCCCATGCTCGAGTATTGGTACCGGGCGCCGGGGGCGAAATCGAGGGGCGTGCGAATCGCCCGATCGGCGAACTCCGTCAGCGTTGCATGCTGTTTGCGCAACTCGTTGTTATTGACCAGTTGATCCGGCAGGCCGGAAACGTGCGTCAGCAGGTTACGGATCGTCACAACATCCCGCCCATCGCCCGTGAATGCGGGCAAGAATCTCTTCACGCGGTCATCGAGCTGAAACTTCCCTTGATCGAACAGAGTCATGACGGCCGCCACGTTGATTGGCTTGGAAATGGAGCCGAGTAAGAACATCGCATCGACCGAGGCCGCCTTGCCGAAGTGGCGCGTAAACGACTCGTCTCGTTGAACCACGTGCAGCACAGACGCGTCCACTTGCTTTGCCGCCGTGGCCCGCTCAAGCACTTCAGCCGCGTCCTCCCACCGCCCCCCGCGCAGGGATGCGAACAAGGGGGAAGCGTTCGCAACGGCCAATGCCGTTCCCAAAAACGTGCGTCGCTTCATTACACGGGCTCCTCTGCAAGCGGAAAACGACAGAGACAAGAAAACTGGCAGCCGTTGGAAGCGGGCTTCCTGAGACGCGGCGCAACCCCAACTACGCAATCAATTCTGGGACGAATTCCGGCGCCGGCAGTATTGGCATGGGGCGTTGTTGCTGATCGTAGAGCACCGTGTTCGGATCGATGCCAAGTTGGTGGTAAAGCGTCGCCAGCACGGCCGACACGGTAATCGGCGGGCTGCCCGGCCATTCACCCTTGCTTGTCGTGCTTCCCAGGATCTGGCCGCGCGTGAGACCACCGCCGGCCGCCATCAGCGAGTAGGCCTGGGTCCAATGGTCTCGCCCGGCGCCTCCGTTGATGATGGGGCTCCGCCCCATCTCGCCGGCCACTAAAACAAGCACGTCGTCCAACTTCCCTTGCTGGTCCAAGTCGCCCAGTAATGCGGAAACGGCTTGATCCATGGGCGGCAGGAGCTTTTTGTGGCCGGTGAAGTTGCCGGTGTGGAAGTCCCAGGCGTTCCCGCTGTACGGATTCACCAGGACGTACGTCGCGCCCGCTTCCACCAGTCGTTT
>DATLQY010000627.1:0-8405 GCA_035534975.1 Pirellulales bacterium | reverse complement strand
AACTCGCGGTGTTCTCAGCTTGCAGAACTCCCATTCGGCGGAAAACATCGCGGGCGCTCGCCGAGACGGCAATTACGAGCAGTTGGATGTGCATCGTTTTCGGGCAGTGGCTGCCAGATTCGGGGCAGATGGGTTTCGAGTGCCAGCCCATCCGTCGGCGCCAGACGGAAATGAAATATATCAAAAACACCGATAGAAAACACTTTTTCAGTCTATGTAATTATGTGAGAAATCAACTGTTCGCGACGGGGCTTTCGGTCGCCGAAGCGTGCTCAAAAAACGGGCAGGCCACAATCGCCGCAAGTCTTTCCTGATCACCCCCCGCATTGCGGAGTGACGATGCGTGACGATGGTGACGATGAAAAACGGCCAAAGTTATTCTCGATTTACGTGAGTCTGGGTCATTTGGGGAAGGTCAGAGACGTGGCCGCAGAGCGGCCGAAGAGCCGTTCGGGGCACCCGCGCGGCGGGTCGGCGGAGCGTGGGAACGAGGAAACGCCCAGCGTCCTCAGCCAGGGACCGAAAGCGCAGTGGCACAGCGGCGACAGCGCCGCCCTGCCGGCCCAACACGGTGCGCGAAGAAAACTGACTCCGCATCCCCCGACAACAAGCCAACGCGACGTCGCGCGAGGGGCGGAGGGAGGCGCGGTCACAACCGCGCCGCTACGCGGCTTGCTCACTGGCGTGGGGATGGCGGAGATCAGTTTTCTTCGCTGCGCTTTCGTTGTTCCATTTGCATTCTCGTTACTTCGCAACGGCCAGCCCGACCGGGGCAGTCGGCGCGGTTTCCAATCGACCGTCGATGGCGTAACCTCCAGACGGCTGCCGCTGTCGGGCATCCCGTCGCCGGTCATTAAGCGCGTAAGAATCGCCCACTCGGCAGGTATATCCTTATGTTACAAGCCCAAATCGACCAGGATGAGGAGAAAAGCCGTGTCCATCGCGACTTACGCAAGCGTCAGGGAATCGGGCCAGTTCCGCCGGACAAGCGCCGAGCAGCCCCTGCTCGCGAGGCGGTCGCAAACGGTGGTCGTGCCCGCGGAGCGGCTGCCGAAGCGGCGGTCGCACAAGCGGCTCTTGTGGCTCGCACCCGCCATGTTGGTGGTGGCGAGCGTCTTCTATCAGCCATGGAAATCGGCGTCGTCCGAGGCCGTGCCTGAGGCGGGCAAGTCCGACGGTACTGTCAGGATCGTGAAGGTCGATCGGCCCGCGCCGGCCGCGACTTCAAGCGTCGTGCTTCCGGCCACGTTTCGACCTTGGCAGACCACGTCCTTACATGCCCGCGTGAGCGGGTACTTGAAAGCCTGGCATTACGATCTCGGGGCGCGTGTACATGCCGGCGAAGTATTGGCGGAGATCGAGACGCCGGAGCTCGATCAGGAACTGGCCGAAGGGAAATCGCTGGCCAGCGAAGCTGTCGCCGCCGCAGTCCAGGCCAAGGCAGAGCGGACGGAAGCCGAGGCCGACTTGGAAGTGGCAGAAGCGCAGTTGGACCGGATTCAAGCCGACAAGGAGCTGGTAAAAAGCCAGCTCGGTCGCCGTAAGAAACTGCTTCCGACCGGCGCGATCACGCACGAGGAATACGATACGTTCAGCCGGCAGACCGAGGCACGCACCGCCGACGTGGCCGCGGCACAGGCCGACGTCGCCCGACGCCGGGCCAATCTGGCGACTCGCGCCGCGATCATCGAAGTTCGCGAAGCCACCGCCATGAGCAGGCAGGCGGCCGTGGCCCGGCTCGAAGAGTTGCAAATCTTCAAACAGATCGTGGCGCCGTTCGATGGGGTCGTCATGCGTCGCTCGGCGGAGGTCGGAATGCTCGTCACGGCCGGCCAGGAATCGCTGTACGTCGTCGAAGACACGAGCCGCGTGCGGGTGCAGGTCAACGTGCCTCAGACCTACGCCATGCAAACCAGGCCGGGCGTGGCGGCCGTGATCAACGTGCCCGAGTCGGCGCTGTCCGACGTTCAAGGCACGGTCACGCGAGTTGCCGAATCGGTCGACGCGGCCAGCCGCACCATGCTGGCGGAGATCGAGCTCGACAACGCCTCGAACCGCTTGCAGCCGGGCAGCTACGCCCAAGTGACCTTGATGGTGCCGCAGGCCAACGCGGTGTGGACCATTCCCACGAACACTCTGTCGATGCGGGTCGAGGGCCCGCACGTCGCCGTGGTGAGCGAGCAAAGCCAAATCGAACTCAAGCACGTGAGCCTGGGACGCGACCTCGGCGCGCGAGTGGTGGTGCTCGACGGCATCCGCGGCAACGAACGGTTGGTCGTCAATCCCGGCGACGATCTCACGAGTGGAGTGCGCGTTGAGGTCGGCCAGCCTCGCGAGTCCGCGCCAGACATGGTGGCGCGCTAGAAAGGAACTCGGAGCCATGTTCAGCCGCCGGCACGTCGATCGGTCCGCCCGCGCCCCTAGTCCGCACGCCCCCGGAGGCGTATCATGGGGAGTAACGCGGTTTCGGCGGGCCGCGCTCGCCCGATCGAGGGCGGCGAAAAGGACGTTCAGGTGGAACCATGTCCGTGGACGACTCACCGCAAACCCGAGTCAGCTTGCTGGTGCGGCTCCGCGACGGCTCGAACCAGGTCGCCTGGCGGGAGTTCATGCAGATCTATGGGCCGGTCGTGTATGGTTTCGCTCGCAGCCGCGGCTTGCAAGACGCCGACGCGGCCGATTTGATGCAAGACGTCATGCGTTCGGTGATCGGCGCCATGGGGCGGTTCGACTACGACCGCAACCAAGGGACGTTCCGCGGCTGGCTGTTCACGGTCACGCGCAACAAAATCTTCAATTTTCTTTCCGCGCGTCGCATCCGACCACAAGGCTCGGGCGACTCAGCGACGAACCGCATGCTGCAAGCCGAGCCCGATCCCAACGACGGTTCCGACGATTGGGAAGTGGAATACCAGCGGCGCTTGGCGGGGCTGGCCATGGAGCGCGTCAAGAGCGAGTTCCAGGAAAAGACCTGGCGGGCATTCTGGCTCACCGCGGTCGAAGGAGCGGCGGCCGCGGACGCCGCCCGACAGGTGGGCATTTCGTCCGGCGCGGTCTACGTTGCCAAAAGCCGCGTACTGGCGCGACTCAAGGAAGAAGTCGAAACGATCATGCAGCAGGAGGAAAGTTGACATGAACAGCGACACGCCATGCCCTCGGGCCGACGAACTTAGTCAACTTCTCGACGGTTCGCTTGCCGGCGAACGCCAGCGGGAATGCATCGACCACATGGAAGGGTGCGAGTGCTGCCAGACAAAGCTCGAGGAAATCGCCACCGGCGGAACGAACCTTTCCCGCGTCGTCAAACACCTGCACCAGGCGGTGCCCGTAGCCACCTCGGCTTACTGGCCGGCCCTGAGCGCGCTCGTCGACGAAGCGCCGCAGTCGACCACACCGCGGCCGACGGCCCCGCGGCGCGAGCTGACGCTCGATTTCCTCGGGCCGCCGAGCGACGCCGCCTACATTGGACGGGTGGGCCAATTCGACGTGATGCGCGTGCTCGGCCGCGGCGGCATGGGCGTGGTGCTTGAGGCTTTCGACACGCGGCTGCAGCGGCACGTGGCGATCAAGGTACTCGACCCCGACCTGGCCGCCGACGAGATCGCACGGCAACGGTTCTGCCGCGAGGCCCGTGCGGCCGCGTCGATCACGCACGAGAACGTCGTTGCCGTCCACAACGTCGAGAAGTCGGGCGACGACGGATTGCCCTACCTGGTCATGCAACTCATCGCCGGCGAATCGCTCGAGCAGCGACTCGAGCGCGAATCGCCTTTGCCGCTGCGCGAGATCGTGCGGATCGGCATGCAGGCGGCGCACGGGCTCGAGGCCGCGCACGCCCAGGGCCTGATCCATCGCGACATCAAGCCGGGCAACATCCTATTGGAATCGCCCCACGATCGCGTCAAGCTCACCGATTTCGGCCTGGCGCGCGTCGCCGACGACGTCAAGCTCACGCAATCGGGGTTCGTTTCGGGCACGCCTTTGTACATGGCGCCGGAGCAGGCGATGGGTGAAGAGGCCGATCATCGCTCCGACCTGTTCAGCCTGGGCGCCGTGTTGTACGAGATGTGCGCCGGCAGGCCGCCCTTCACCGGGACCTCGGCGCTGGCGATTCTTCGGCAGATCGCCGACGAGAGGCACCGTCCGCTGCGCGAGCTCAACGCGAAAACTCCTGACTGGCTGTCCCACACGGTCGATCGACTGCTGGCCAAAAAGCCGGCCGACCGCATCCCGTCGGCGGCCCAGCTCGCGGAACTGTTGGACTACGAATGGGCGTTGATGAAGACGTCGACGTCGGAAGACGTGCCGACCGTCTGCCAGGAGGCGCAGAAAAAACGCACGATCCGCAATCGTTCGATCGCGGCCGCGGTCGGTGCGACGTTTCTCGCCGTCGGCTTGCTCGGAGGCAAGTTTCTCTCGAAGAATTCCGGCCTGCCAGCCAGTGCCGTCTCCTCCGCCGAGCCCGCCAACGTGCTCAGCGCCAACGCCGGCACGGTCTGGGCGGTCGAATTCGATCCGACAAGTCAAACGGTGGCCATGGCCGTCGAAGACGGCGCGGTCCGCCTCTGGGATTTGCCGACGGCGAGCGTCAAGTCGACGATCGACGCGCACCGCGGCGTCGTCTGGGCCTCGCAATTCTCGCGCGGCGGCGAATTGCTGGCCACCGCTGGGGACGACGGCCTGGTCAAACTTTGGGAGCTGTCGCAGCCGGAGCCGATCAGGATCTTCGAGCACCCCAACGCGGTGCGCGGGCTGGCGATGGCGCACGACGAGCGAACGCTGTTTGCCGGCGGGCGCGAGGGGGGCCTGCGCGCCTGGTCGTTCGATGCGGACCAACCGCGCCTCGAAGCGCAGCAGCCCGGCGCCATCTACTCTGTCGTCATTTCGCCCGATGACGGAACGCTGGCGACCGCGGGAAGCGAAAAGGTCATCCGGCTTTGGAACGCCAAGACCCTGACGCAGAAGCTCCGTTTGGAAGGACATACCGGCCCGATCTACTGCCTCGCGTTCAACCACGACGGACGTCGACTGGCGTCGGTAGGCTGGGACAAGACGGTGCGCATCTGGGATGCCGCCAGCGGCCAAATCGTCAATTCGTGGGTAGGGCACGAGGGTGATATCTGGGGCGCCGCCTTTTCACCCGATGACACGAAGCTTGCGACCGGCGGCCAAGACGGCGCCGTCAAATTGTGGAACGCCGACACGGGTGAGCTCTTGGCCACGTACCTCGGACACAAGCTCGCGATCCACACGATCGCCTTCAATCGCGACGGCACGCTACTCGCCTCAGGCGGCCGCGACGGCGCGGTACGTGTCTGGAAGATCGAATAGAGTTGATCGATCGCTTTTTCGGCGGCTTGACCATCCAGTGGCTGCCCGATACGATGCGTGGCGAACTCGACGCCTGGTCGAGTTTTATTCGGAACTACTTTGTGAAACCATTCACAAAGTCGATGGACCAATCCGCAAGTTATTGATCGGCATTGACTTATGCAGATCGAAACGCTGCCAATTCTGCTCTTCATCGTCTGTTCGACCGGCTTGGCCGTCGGCTTGCTGGTGGTCAGCCGGCTCGTTGGCCCGCACCGTACGGGGGCAGTCAAACAGATGCCCTACGAAAGCGGCATGAACCCGATACATGATACGCGCCGGCGCTTCGACGTGCGGTTCCATCTGGTTGCAATCGCTTTTTTGGTGTTCGACGTCGAATTGCTGTTCCTTTATCCGTGGGCGGTCGCCAGCCGCCATGCGGAGGGAATTGACTTCGCGGTCGAACACGGCTTGGTTTCCGGCCGCGGGCTGGTGTTCGGCGAGGTGCTGGTGTTCATCGCACTCTTGACCGTGGGGTTCATCTACGCCTGGCGGAAAGGGGTCTTTCATTGGCGATAGATCTGCCTGAAAACGTGGTCGTCAGCAAGCTCGACGAGTTGGCCAGTTGGTGCCGCAAGAACAGTCTTTGGCCCATGCCGTTCGCCACCGCGTGTTGCGGTATCGAGCTGATGGCGACCGGGGCCAGCCGCCACGACCTGGCACGGTTCGGCGCCGAGGTGTTTCGCTTCAGCCCGCGCCAGTGCGATTTGATGATCGTCGCCGGTCGAGTGGTGATGAAAATGCTGCCGGTGTTGCAGCGAATCTGGCAACAGATGCTGGAGCCGAAGTGGTGCATATCGATGGGCGCGTGCGCATCGACGGGCGGGGTGTTCGACACCTACAGCGTGGTGCAGGGCATCGATCGATTCATTCCGGTCGACATGTACGTGCCCGGCTGCCCACCGCGCCCCGAACAGTTGATCCAGTCGATCATCGACTTGCAGGACAAGATTCAATTGGAAGGAACGGTCAACGGCGCGGAGTTCAACCTGCCCGGCCGGCAGGGACCGAAGCGAGCATTGATCGAGCTGGGAGGCGGTGGGGGGAGGCGTTAGGTGATAGGCGATAGACGTTAGGCGATAGGCGATAGAAAAACGGAAACACACAAGAGCGTGAGGAGATGAAGAGATAAGGAGGTGAGGAGACAAGGTGCGCTCCTGATCCCACTCGGCATTCGGCGGGTTTCGCCATACGCTCATCACCCAATCACCCAATCACCCCATCACCCCATCACCCCATCACCACATCACCTCCTCACCTCCTCACTACTTGACACACCCATGGTTCTACCTGAGACACTCGAAGCACTGACGGCCGCCATGCCGAATTTGCACACCAGCGAATTTCGCGGACAGACGCGCGTCGTGGCGCCTCGCGAGTCGATGTTCGAGGCGCTGCGATTCTTGCGCGACGGTCGCGGCTTCGATCTGTTGGTCGACATCACTTGCGTCGACTATCTCAACTACCGCGACGCCACCAACCGCTTTGGCCTGGTCTACCTCTTGGCCGCCACGGCCAGCAACGAACGGATCACGCTGCGCGTCTTCCTCAACGATCCGGACCTGTCCGTTCCCTCGGCGGTGCCGCTCTGGGAAGGCGCCAACTGGCTGGAGCGCGAGGTTTGGGACATGTTCGGGATCGTGTTCCAGGGCCACCCCGACCACCGCCGCATCCTGTTGCCCGAAGAATTCGAGGCGCACCCGCTGCGCAAGGATTATCCGTTGCAAGGCCGCGGCGAGCGGCACAACTTTCCCGTGTTGACGCGAAACGAGGGCTGAGTCATGCCGCTGTCGACCGCCGCAATGCAGGTACCGGTGCAAACGCACGACATCGCCCATGACGAGGCGCAGGATTACCTGTGGACGCTGAATTTCGGTCCGCAGCACCCGGCCACGCACACGACGCTACGGATCGTGCTCAAGCTCGACGGCGAGCGGGTCGTGGAAGCGATGCCCGACATCGGGTACCTGCACTCGGGGTTCGAGAAGCTCGGCGAGAGCCTCGATTACAACCAATACGTCACGGTCACCGACCGGATGAACTACATCTCGCCGATGGCCAACAACGTGGCCTGGCACCAGGCGGTCGAGACGCTGCTGGGGATCGAGCTCACGCCGCGGTGCAAGTATCTGCGGACGATCATCGCCGAGTTGGCGCGGATCAGCGATCATTTGTTGTGCAACGGCGCCGTCGGACTGGACACGGGGGCCTTCACCTATTTCCTCTACGCCTTCAACCGCCGCGAGGACATCTACGACATCTTCGAAACGCTCTGCGGCGCGCGGTTCACCAATAGCTACACCCGCGTGGGCGGCCTGATGCATGACGCCACGCCGCTGTTCGTCGAGAAAGTACGGACTTTCTGCCGCTCGTTCCCCAAGACGCTCGACGACATGGACCGGCTCTTGAACCGCAACCGGATCTTCGTCGATCGCACCAAAGGCGTGGGTATCCTCACCATGGAGGAGGCCATGTCGAGGAGTTGCACGGGGCCGATCGCGCGGGCCAGCGGCGTGACGCGCGACCTGCGGAAGGACGAGCCCTACCTGGCATACAAGGACTTCGATTTCAAGGTCTGCTGCTCGAAGACGGGCGATTGCTTCACCCGCTACCTGGTTCGCATGGCCGAAATGCGCGAGAGCCTCAAGATCGTGCAGCAGGCGATCGAAAACTTGCCGGCGGGGCCGGTGAACGTGGGGATCGACCAGCGCACGGCGCTGCCCGGCAAGCGGCAGGTTTACTCGACCATCGAAGGGCTGATCTCGCACTTCGAGCTGTCAATGAGCAACCGCGGCTTCGAAACGCCGCACGAAGAGTCGTACTCGGCGATCGAAAGCCCCAATGGCGAGCTGGGCTTCTACCTGGTGGGCGACGGCACCCACGTGGCCTATCGCGCCCGTTGCCGGCCCCCATCGTACATCCACTTCGCCGTGTTCCCGCACCTGATCAAGGGGCACACGCTCTCGGACGTGGTGGCCGTATTGGGGAGCTTGAACATCATCGCCGCGGAGCTTGACCGATGAATGTATCAATGA
>DATLQY010000626.1:0-12850 GCA_035534975.1 Pirellulales bacterium | reverse complement strand
CTTCTTGCCCTTGCCTGGATTAAGCACCCGGCTGTTCGACTTCAACTCGCCCGAATAAACGCGCACGTAGCTCAGGTCGCCGTGCTTTTCCGCCTGAATCTTGAACACCAGCCCGCAAAACGGTTCGCTTGCCACGGGCTTGCGCACCAACTTCTTGTCGGGCTTGTCGGGATCGGCGCCTTCCACCGGCGGTCGATCGGCCGGACTGGGCAGGTAGCAGGCCACCGCGTCCAAAAGCGGCTGCACGCCCACGTGGTCCAGCGCCGAACCGCACAACACCGGCACGATCAACCGGTGTAGTGTCGCGTCGCGGATGACCTTGCGCACGAGCTCGTCGGGCACGGGCGACTCCGCCAAGGCCAACTCCATCAGCTCGTTGGAGTAGTCATAGAGCTTTTCCAGCATCTGGTCGCGCCAGAGCTTGGCGTCGTCGGCCGCGTCGGCGGGAATCTCCAGCTCGACGACCTCCTTTCCCTGGCTCTCCGGCGTAAAGGAGAGCATCTTCATGGCCACCAGGTCGATTACGCCGCGAAAAGCGCCGGGCAGATGGGGCGGGCCGACGCCGACGGGGATCTGCACGGCCACCGGGTTGGCTTCGAGCCGCTCGCGGATCTCGTCGAGCGTGCCGTAGAAGTCGGCCCCCTCGCGGTCCATCTTGTTGATGAATGCCACGCGGGGCACCTGGTAGCGGTCGGCCTGCCGCCAGACCGTCTCGCTCTGCGCCTCGACCCCCTCACGGGCGCTGAACACCACCACCCCCCCGTCGAGCACGCGAAGGCTGCGCTCGACCTCGGCGGTGAAGTCGACGTGCCCGGGTGTGTCGATCAGGTTGACGACGACCTGCTTCCAATGGAACGTCACGCAGGCGGAGTAGATCGTGATTCCACGTTCCTGCTCCTCGGGGTCGAAGTCGGTCTCGGTGGTCCCCTTGTCGACGTCGCCCATGCGGTGCGTCGCGCCCGAATAGTAGAGCATGCGCTCGGTGACGGTCGTCTTGCCGGCGTCGATGTGGGCAATGATGCCGATGTTGCGGATGTGGCGCAGGTCACGAATCATGCCCGGTTCTACCAGGCGAAATGGGCGAAGGCCTTGTTGGCGTCAGCCATGCGGTGGACGTTCTCGCGCTTCGTCACGGCCACGCCTTCACGATTGTAGGCGGCGACCAGCTCGTCGGCCAGCTTCTCGTGGGTGGGGCGGCCTTTCTTTTCGCGCACCGCCAGCAGGATCCAACGGATCGCCAACGATTGCTGACGGATGCGGTTCACCTGCATGGGCACCTGGTAGGCGGCGCCGCCGACCCGCTTCGAGCGCACTTCGACCTCGGGTTTGACGTGCTCGACGGCCTGGTTGAAGACCTCGATCGGCTCGACGTCCTTGATTTTTCCGCGGACGATCTCCAATGCGTCGTAGAACACGGACTGCGCGGTGCTCTTCTTGCCGTCGTGCATCAGGCAATTGATGAATTTGCTGGCCAACAGCGACCCGTACTTCGGATCGGGAGCAAGCGTTTCGCGGCTGGCGGTAATGCGACCCATGCGGCTTCAATTCCCTCGATTTCTGTTGGGCTGGAGATCCTGAACTACAAGCTGTCCGGGCGGAAAGCCCAACCTACGACTTCTTGGCTCCGTACAAACTCCGCGATTGCTTACGTCCCTCGACCCCCAGTGTATCGAGTGCGCCGCGCACCACATGGTAGCGCACGCCGGGCAAATCGCGGACACGCCCGCCGCGTACCAGCACGATCGAGTGCTCCTGCAAGCTGTGTCCCTCGCCTGGAATATAGACGGTGACTTCCTTGCCGTTGGAGAGCCGCACACGCGCAATTTTCCGCAACGCCGAGTTCGGCTTCTTGGGGGTCATCGTCTTGACTTGCAGGCAGACGCCGCGTTTTTGCGGGCATTTGTCCAGCACAGGCGACTTGCTGAATTTGCGCGGAGGCCGGCGGCTTTTCTTGACAAGTTGATTGATGGTGGGCATGAGCGACTCGGGTATCGTTCGTCCGCCCCCGAAATGGGGATGGCGGCTCGATCATTCGGAATTCATCAAGCTAGCGAAAGCCCTAAGATTGTCAATAGCTACTGCTCGCCTCCGAGCTTCATCCGCACCGGCGTCTCGCGCGAGCCGCGGATGACTCCCAGGGTTACCTCGTCGCCCGGACGGAGCGTCTCGACGGCCGTCAGGAATTCGTCGACCGTGGTGACCTTCGTCCCATTCAACGAAATGATCAGGTCGGCGGCCCCCAGGTCGGTCGATTCGTAAACGATCGGCCCTCGCCGCTCGCGAACGATTCGCGGACCGCGCAGTCCGGCCCGCTCCGCCGACCCGCCCGGCGTCAACGCCGCGATCAAGAGCCCCCGTTCGGTCTCGTACACTTTGGCGATCCCCGTCTCGGGACGCACGACGTGGCCCTTCTCCACCAGTTGCGGAACGATCCGCGCGATGATCCCGACCGGAATCGCGAACCCGACGCCCGCGCTCGTCCCGGTGCGGCTGGCGATCGCCGTATTCATGCCGATCAGCCGGCTGTGACTGTCCAGCAGCGGGCCGCCCGAATTGCCTGGATTGATCGCCGCGTCGATTTGGATGATCGACTTGAGCTGCCGATTGTTGCGGCTTGGTAGCGTGCGGTTGAGACTCGAAATGATGCCCGTCGTCAGCGTCCGCTCCAACCCAAACGGATTGCCGATTGCGAACACGCGTTGTCCGACCTTGAGCTTCGCCGAGTTTCCGAACACGACCGGGTGCAGCAACTCGGGCGGGGCGTTGATGTGAATCACGGCCACGTCGTTTTCTGGATCCTGGCCGACGAGACTTGCGCGGTATTTCGACGCGTCGAACAAAGTGACTTCGATTTCGCGCGCTTCCTCGATGACATGATAGTTGGTCAGGATATGGCCCGTCTTGTCGATGACCGATCCCGAGCCTTCGCCCTCGGTCGGGACGTCGAACAAGAAGAAATTGCCGCTGCGCACCCCGCGGGTGTTGATGTTCACCACGGCGCGATTGACGTTGTCGTAGACGGCGATGTTGACAAGTTCCTCGGGCGTGAAACCGTCGGCGGGCAACCTCACCACCTGACGTTCGCGAGCCGCTTCCTGGCCCAACGCCGTTGGAGGCGCATGTTCGTGCGTCAGAACGAGCGCCAAAAGACCGCCCGACAGGGCGCAACCGAAACAGATCGCAAGTGATTTTCGCGTGACCATTTTTCCTGGCCTCTGTGCTTCTTGGACTTCATCTCTTATATATCATTCGCCCGCTTCATGGCTAGGATGGGTCGGATGGGCCCACCGGTTCTGCGGACAACGCCCTCTCCCTGCGCGCCGGGATTCCGGGAAGCTTGCGCGACGTCGAAAGGCAATACACGCCAAAGGCCACGTTTTTGTCAGCGATGGTCGTTCGGCACGCTTTTTTTCGTTGGATTCGCTTCGGCTCGATCCTAAAGCCCTATAGCCCTTCATTTTACAGCGTCCCGCAGCGTGTTCGCTAGTTCCACCCGCGGCTTCCGGCGCTGTTTCCGACCCAGTCGCAATGCATATCGAGCATGTCGGTCAGCAACGCGGCCCAATGAAAATTGCCCGGCAGCGGGTTTTTTTTCTTGATATAACCCCTCTCCATGGAATAGACTTAGGCTGTCCGCCGATCTACCAGTATCCGGTATATCGTCGGACGATCGTGCTCGGCCGGACCAGCGGTACGGAACAGGCTGGTTTTTGCGCCGACGCCTCTCGCTGGTGGAGTGTACGCACATGTCTAAAACGCTTCGGTTGTCGTTGGCCTTGGCTGCGGTCGCAGCCTGGTTCAGTTCGAGTGTCGTCGGGCTAGAGGCCGTGGAAGCGCCCGCGGACGCGCCGCAGGGGAAGTCGGCCGTGCTGGAGACCTATGCCGGACCCGGCGGCGAAATGTACTTCGCGATGAAGTTGTCACCGCGCCTGCGGCAGCCCATGCTCGCCGCGCACGACGTGGTCGTGTTGTTCGATACGTCAGCCAGCCAGGCCGGCGCTTATCGCGAGAAAGCGCTGGCGGCGCTGGAGGCACTGCTGTCCGGCCTCGAGCCGCGAGATCGCGTCGCGTTGTCGGCCGTTGATTTGAATGCCGTCGGGTTGACGTCGTCGTTCGTGGCCGCTGGCGGAGCGGAAATGCAACAGGCACTGGATCGATTGCGCCGCCGCGTGCCGCTTGGCTCGACCGACATGGGTGGCGCCGTGCGAAGCGCGGTGGCCCAGTTCGTCGAAGCGGGCGACACGGGGCGCGTCCGGTCGGTCGTTTACATCGGCGACGGTGTGACCACCGCGCGCTCGATCGCCGCCGGCCGATTGCATGCCCTGATCGACTCGCTGGTGAAGGCGCGCATCTCGGTCAGTAGCTACGCGGTAGGTCCCCTGCTGAACGACCCCTTGCTCGGCGCTTTGGCAAACCACACCGGCGGCATGTTGGTCGTCGATAGCGATCAAGGCGGCAATGGCAATGGTCAGGTCAACGACGACCAGGCCGATGCCAGGCGGATCGGTGGCTTTCTGGCAACGGCCGCCGATGGCGCGGTGGTCTGGCCCGTTTCGGCGTCGTACCCCGACGCGTTTGGTGAAGTGTTTCCCGGTCGCGTGCCGCCCCTGCGGTTCGATCGCGACACAGTGGTGTTGGGCACGCTCGCCGGCGCCGATGTGCGTGGTGAATTACGAATGAACGCCGAATTGGCCGGCCAAACCGTGGAACTAGCATGGCCGCTCGCGGTGGCCCCGCCAGACGATGAGTATGCTTATCTTGGCAAGCTGGTGGAAATGGCCCGGCGAGACGGCGGTATCGGCTTGCCGGCAGTCGGCGCCGCGGGACTTGCTGAACTGCGCAGGACGGTCCAAGGGGACGCCCAGAACCTCGCCCGGCTGGGACAACAGGCCCTGGCTGGTGGCAACCTCGACCAGGCTGAAAAGCTGGCCGCCGAAGCGGCTCGTCTCGACCCGGAAAACAACGAGGCGGCGATCGTCCGCGGCGCGGTCGGGAAGGCCACCCTCGCCAGCCAACGCCGTGTCGCGCGCGACCTGAAGCTTGCTCAGCGTCCCGCCGTCGGTGACGGCGCCGCGCCGGCCGACGATGTCACGCGTGAGGCCGCCGATGGTTCGCTGGTCGACGAGATCGAGCGGAACGATCGAGTCTTTACGGGCTTCATCCGCACCGAAGTCGAGAACACCATCAAGCGGGCCCGGAGCATGCTGGGCACCAACCCCGAGCAGGCCGAAAGCGAGCTCAAGTTGTTGTTGGAGAAGATCGCGCAGTCGGTCGAATTGGCCCCCGATGTTCGTGCCCAGCTTGTCGCGCGACTCGAGGCGACTTTGCGCACGGCCCGCCGGCAGGCGGAAGATCTCGCAGAACGGGAAATTCGCGACGAGCAAATCCGCGCCGAGCAAGCCGCTCGTGAGCAGATCAATCGCGATCTGTACATTCGCGAAACGAAAGTCGAGCAATTGATGGCCCGCTTCAGCGCGTTGATGGACGAGGAACGCTATCGCGATGCAGAGGCGATTGCCGATCTCGCCGAAGAGATGGAACCGAACCGCGCGGGTTTGCGGACCGCCGAGCTTTGGTCGCGGATGACCGGCTACAAGACCGACATTTATGCCCTGCGCGACCAGCGGCATAGGGGCTTCGTCGACATGTGCTACGCGACCGAGACGTCGCACGTTCCGACGTCGGATGAGCCGCCGATCCTCTATCCGGACCCGGAGGTCTGGCAAACGTTGACCGCACGGCGGTTAAAGTACAAGGCGGTCGATCTGGCGAAGAACAGCCCTGCAGAGCAGAAGATCGCCGCCGCGCTGACCGACAAGACCGAGTTCGATTTCACCGACCAGCCGCTCACAGACGTGATCGAGTACCTGAAGGCCAAGCACGACATCGAGATCCAACTCGATGGCAAGGCCCTGGAGGACGCGAGCGTGGGAACCGACACCACCGTCACGCGCACCATCAAGGGGATCACGCTGCGTTCGGCGCTGCGGTTGCTGCTGAGCGACCTCGATCTGACCTATGTGATCAAGGACGAGGTGCTGTTGATCACCACCACGGCCGAGGCCGAGAACATCCTATCGACCAAGGTCTACCCCGTCGCCGACCTGGTGATTCCGATTCAATTTCCGGCGATCGGAGGCGGTCGTGGCGCGTTTGCCGTCAAGGACGATTTGAAACTTTCCGGCAAGAAGAAGCCCGCCGAGGCGGGGGGGGCGGCCGGCGCGAAAAGGCCCGCCGGCGAGCGTCCGGCCGCTCAAAGAGCGCCCGCCGGTGCGATGGCGCCCGCTGCGGTTGGACCCGTGCGGCGCGGCGCGAAGCGCGCGAAAACGGCCGAGCCGGTCCGCATCGACTTCGCCGAAGGGGACGATCCCGAAGTGAAATGGAACGACTTGTTCGCGGAGCACATCAAGGACAAACTGCCGACCGACGGCGTGCGCCAGGCCGCGCGTGAGTTGATGAAGGCCGGCAAATTCGACCATGTCATCGCCTTGATCAACGCGGCGCTGCGCAACAAGCAGGGGCAGCCCTGGATGTACGAGGCGCTGGGCCTGGCGATGCAGGCCGCGAAACGCGACTCGGTCGAAATCGAACGCGTCTTGATGTCGGCCATCGACTTCACCGAAGACCCCATGGACGTGATGTACATCGCGCATTACATGGCCAAGAACGGGCTGGAACCCCGCGCGCTCAAGTTGTTCGAACAGGTTTCCGAGAGCGCGCCCAACGCGGCAGAACCGTTCATCATGGGATTGCGGCTGGCGCGGCAACTCGACGACATCGACGGCATCCGCTGGGCGACGGTTGGCATTCTCAGCCAGGCCTGGCCGGCGGAGCACATCGAGATTTGGAATTCCGCCAATCTAACAGCCAGTTCCATGCTCGATCGGCTGAAGAAGGAAAACCGCAGCGAGGAGGCCCAGGAGTACCAGGCCCAGATCGACGAAGCGCTGGTGCGCGACTGCGTGGTCATCGTCTCCTGGACGGGCGACGCCGACGTCGATTTGTTCGTCGAGGAGCCGGCCGGCACCATCTGCTCGTTCCGCAACCCGCGGACGACCTCGGGCGGTATCCTGCTGGGCGACGCCATGGCCAGGCAGGAGGGTCTCAAGTCGCAAGGGGCCTCGGAGGTTTACGTTTGCCCGAAGGGTTTCGACGGCACCTATAAGTTGGCAGTTCGCCGCGTGTGGGGCAAACTGACCGCCGACCAGGTAAGCGTCAGGCTGATCTGGCACTACAAGACGGACCAGGAACGGTTTCAAGTCAAGCAATTGAACCTCAAGGACGGCGACGCGGTGGCCGCCTTCGATCTCAAGGAGGGTCGCCGCCAGGAGCCGCTGGCCCAGCAACAGGTGGCCAATGCCGTGGCGGGCCAGTTGGCCGTGAACCAACAGATTCTGAACCAACAGCTCAACGCCTTGAACGATCCGCGAGTGTTGGGAAGCATGTTGAGGGGCGTCAACCGCGGTAACGGCGGAGTGATCGTCAACCCGGTCAACCCGTTCTTCGTGCAAGGCGCGGTGGGCTACATGCCCATCACATCGTCCTTTCCAAAAGGCGCGGGCATGTTCGTGAACTCGGCGGTGGTTTCAGCCGATAGGCGCTACGTGCGTGTGAACCCAATTCCGTTTTTCGTGGGCGTGACCCAGGTCAACACATTCAACTTCGTCACCGGCGCAGGCGGCTCCAGCGCCGGCGGCGGCGGCGGCGGCGGCGGGGTGAGCTCCGGCAACGGCGGCGGGTTCTAGTTCCCACCTCGGGTGGCCGTGATCAACAATCTGCCGGTCAAATCGCTCCTCCACAAGGATCTGACGATCGAGGGCTATTCCCGAGCGGCGGTGCAGACCTATTGGCGGTTCCCGGAGTTGAAGCTGGGGTTCGACCTGGGGGCGCAGCCTTGGTCGTTCATGGGCACCGGCACCTGGTTCGTCACGCACACGCACCTCGACCACGTGGCCGCCTTGCCGGTCTACGTCGCTCGGCGGCGGATGATGAAGATGGACCCTCCCACGATTTATCTGCCCGAGGCGGCGGTCGAGATCGTCGAGCGCATCCTCAAGCTCTTCACGCGGCTCGACCGCGGGCGAATGCCCTGCCGGCTTCTGCCCATCCGACCGGGAGACGAAATCGAGATTTCGCGCGAGCACGTCGTCACCGTGTCGGCCACCAAGCACACGGTCCCGTCGCTGGGTTTCGTGGTCTGGGAGCGGCGGAAGAAATTGAAGGCGGAGTACCAATCGCTCGCCGGTGAGCAGATCCGCGACCTGCGGTTGGCCGGCACGGAGGTGACCGAGGAGCGGCGAGTGCCGCGGGTCGCCTACCTGGGCGACAGCTCCCCCGAGGGACTCGACGCTTGCCCCGCGATGTACGAGGCCCAGGTGTTGATTACCGAGCTGACGTTCGTCGCGCCCGGGCACCGTAAGGACAAGATCCACAAGTTCGGCCACATGCACCTCGACGACCTGATCCAGCGCCGAGACCGCTTCCACAACGAACTGATCATCGCCTCGCACTTCAGCACGCGCTACCACGTGCAGCAGATCCGGCAGTACGTGGCGCAGGCCCTGCCCGACATGCTCGAAGGACGGTTGCAGCTTTGGATTTGACGAGATCCGATTGCCCCCCCCTTGACGCTATGGCTGAAACTGCATAACCTACGAGGTTTCGCATTAGGTGTCTGCTACCGCGCGCCAGCGTAGCTTCAATTGGCAGAGCACCGCATTCGTAATGCGGGGGTTGTGGGTTCGACTCCCACCGCTGGCTTCTCTGGCGTTTCGTCGAGTTTGAAGGAGAACGGTTGATGCCCGCTCTAGTGGAATCCGATTTGAAGGCGTTGGTGACATCGAGTTCGACGTTCGGACCTAAAGAGGTCCGGCAGCTCTCCGACATGCTGGCCTCGGAGATGACGAATTACCGGCTGCTTCGCGAGGCGGTGCAGGAATTGGAATCGAAGGAGCCGTTCACGCCCGCCACGAAGGTGCGGCTGGGCGTATGTTACTATTTGTTGGGCCGTTATCGTTTGGCGGCCGAAACGTTGTCGAGCGCCGACGGCGGGGCGCTGGCCCAATTCTACCTGGCGAAGACGCATTTCTCGCGGCAAGACTACAAGCCGGCGATTGATGCCTATTCGGCGGCCGCCAAAGCCGGCTACGACGCTAATGCCAGCAGCCTGGGCAAGTCCGAGGCGCTGCGTTACCTGGGCGACTCCAAAGGTGCCTTGGCGGTGCTCGACGCTCTTTCGGGCGCCGTCGAACAGACGGCCGAGTACCTCTATCAACGAGGCGCGACCGTGGCCGCCATCGGCGGCAACCCTCAGGAAGCCGTGGCCCTTTTCGAGCGGGCGGTCGAAGTCGATCACCGCCACCCTGGCGCCCTGTTCGCCCTGGCCGTCGAGAACGATCGACGCGGCAACGACGAAATCGCGTTGGAACTCTACCAACGCTCGACGACGCGTTTTCCGGCCCATATTGGGGCCCTTTTGAACTTGGGCATCTTGTACGAAGACCGCCAACAATACGAACGGGCGCGCCAGTGCTACCAGAGGATTCTCGATATCTACCCCAATCATGGTCGCGCGCGGTTGTTCTTCAAAGACGCCCAAGCCTCGGGCGACATGTATTTCGACGAGGACGCCCAGCGCCGGCGCGACCGGCTGGGGCAGATCCTCAACGTGCCGGTGACCGATTTCGAACTTTCGGTCCGCAGCCGCAACTGCCTGCAAAAAATGGGCCTGATGACGCTCGGCGACCTGACCCGCACTTCCGAGGCGGAATTGCTGGCCAGCAAGAACTTCGGCGAGACCTCGCTGGTCGAGATCAAGGAAATGATGAGCTCCAAGGGCCTGGAACTGGGCCAGTTCGCCGGCGACAAGCACACGATCGAGCCGGGCTACGAGCCCGACGTGGTCAGTGCCGACGAACAGGTCTTGCTCTCCAAGCCCATCGCCGACTTGAACCTCTCCGTTCGCGCCCGCAAGTGCATGATCCGTTTGGGCGTCAGCACGATCGGCGAGCTCGTTCGCAGGACCGGTGACGAACTGCTGGAGTGCAAGAATTTCGGCGTCACCAGCCTGAATGAGGTCCGCGAAAAGCTGCAAACGCACGCGCTCAAGCTGCGTGGCGACTGAGCTTCGGTTCCCCGCGACGGCGTTTGGCCCCGCTAGGCTCCCCAGCCCGTTCGCCCTTCGCAAAGAAATGGGACATTTGACGAGTGCATCGCCGCGATCGTTCAACTTCACGCTCCACCATCGCGACCCTGCCAGCCAGGCGCGCCAAGGCACGTTCACTACGCCTCACGGGCCGGTGGAGACCCCGGCGTTCATGCCCGTCGGCACCCAGGGCACCGTCAAAGGCGTGACATTCGACCAAATCCGCGCGACCGGCGCGGCGTTGGTGCTGGCGAATACCTATCACCTGGCGTTGCGGCCGGGCGAAAAGGTCGTCGAGGCGTTGGGGGGACTGCACGCCTTCATGCGCTGGGACGGCCCGATCTTGACCGATAGCGGCGGCTTTCAACTCTATAGCATGGCGCAACTGACGCGAATCGGTGACGACGCCGCGGTGTTCCGTTCCCATATCGACGGTCGCACTTTGAGCTTGTCGCCCGAGCGGGCAGTCGCCATTCAAGAGTCGTTGGGCAGCGACGTGGCGATGGTCTTGGACCACGTCGTACCCCTGCCGAGCCCCGTGGAGATGGTCCGCGACGCGGTCGACCGCACCGTCCGTTGGGCCGAAAGAAGCAGAAGGGCCGCAAGGCGGTGCGACCAGGCCATGTTCGGCATCATCCAGGGAGGACTGGACGAAGGGCTGCGAGTTTCGTGCGCCGAGCGCCTGGCGACACTCGACTTCGCCGGCTATGCGGTGGGCGGCCTGAGCGTGGGCGAAACGCCCGAACAGATGTACCGCGTGCTTCAGAGCACCGTGCCCGCCCTGCCCGAGAACCGGCCCCGCTACTTGATGGGTGTCGGACGGCCGCAAGACTTGCTGGAGGCCGTCGAGCGAGGTATCGATCTGTTCGACTGCGTGATGCCGACCCGAAACGGCCGCAACGCGCTGGCATTTACCGACCAGGGTCGCCTCCGTTTGCGAAACTTGCAGTTCGAGCGGGACCAAAGGCCGCTCGAAGCCGATTGTCCCTGCCTGGCCTGTCGCCATAGCCGCGGCTACCTGCGACACCTGTTCATGGCCCGCGAAATGTTGGGACCGATCCTGCTCTCGATCCACAATCTTACCTATTACCAGCGGTTGCTAAGGGCGGCCCGCGAGGCGATCGCCGTGGGCCGCTTCAGCGAGTTCAAAATGGGTAAACTGGCGGCCTGGAGGGCGGAACAAGGAGGGATGACGAATTAAGGATGAAGGATGAAGGTTTGGCGAGACCATCCTCAATCGACCGCGAATGAGACCCTTTTTGACGTGCTACGGGTCTCGTGCGGCAGGCATTTGAACCGGCGGCGCGGAGTATTGCACCCGTGGCTGTGATGCTGTGAAAACGTCACGGCAACGGTACGCGGACCGCTTCGAAGGTCGTAATGGACTATCGGGCCTTGCCCGTTGCGCCGCTTCATCTTATGATACGCGGCTAGACGCGTTTGCCGCTCGGCCCGACGCGCGCGAGCGCCGTCGGGCCGTTTCTGTTCGTACCATTCGCGCGGTTGGCCCTCCGGCGTCGTAAACCGCCGACAGCGCGGTTCAGGGAGATCGTTCGTGGATTTCATGCTGACGACAACGTGTCGCCTTTTGGCGCAGGCCGACGGTGCGACGCCCAATGTCTGGCAAGGGCTGCAGTTGCCCCTGATGGTGTTGATGGTGTTCGCGATGTACATCTTCATCGTGCAACAACCCAAGGCCAAGCGCGAACAACAGACGCGGCAGCAAATGTTGAAAAACCTGAAGAAGAACGACCACGTACTGACGACCGGCGGCATCTACGGCGTGGTGACCAACGTGCAGCTCGATGCCGACGAGGTAACCATTCGGGTCGACGACGCGTCGAACGCGCGGCTGCGAATGACATTAAGCTCCGTCGCGCGCGTGCTGGGCGACGACTCGGCGAGCGACAAGGAAACGAAGAAAGAAACGAAATGACCATGGGCCAGGCGTGACTGGCCCAAGGGAACGACCGGCGGCCTCAGGGGGCGCCGTCCACAGCGGAGATTCGAACATGTTGGCGATAGCAGGCACATCGGCGTTTCCAGGCACATCGGTGATCCCTAGCGGATGGCGCTCGGGGATCGTCACGATGGCAGCGTGGTTGGCGTTGTCGGCGCTGTTGTGGACCTGTTCGGCGCCGGCGGCCGCCTGGGCCGGTGATGGCGACACGCCCGTCGATGCCCAAACCGAGGGCGAGCCGGAGAACCCGGATGGTTCGGCTGCCGCCGCGACGCCCACCCAAGGCGTGTCGAAGGCCGGGGACAAAAGCGGCCGCGTGCTTTTGATCGTGGCGCTGGTGGCGGCGGTCTTCATCGTCCCGATATTGCTGGGCAATTTCTTGAGCAAGAAATTGCGGATGCCCGACCACTCCGCGCGCATGTCGATCGTGTTGTTCGCAATCATCGCTTCGACGGTGGCGACCCTGGGCGGCTGGCCGCCCAAGCTGGGCATCGACCTGCGGGGCGGCGCGATCCTGGTCTACGAGGTGAAAGACAAGTCGTTCAAGGAGATGGACAAGCTGGTTGGTGCCGTTCTCAAACGCGTCAACCCCGACGGCATCAAGGAAGTCACCGTTCGCCCTTATGGCGAGCACGAAATTGAGATCATCATTCCCGAGGCCGACGAAGCCGAACTGGCGCGGATGCAATCGATCATCAGTCAGCAGGGAACACTCGAGTTCCGAATCGTCGCCGACTCGCAGTTCG
>DATLQY010000625.1:0-9598 GCA_035534975.1 Pirellulales bacterium | reverse complement strand
TCAAATCGGCTTCGGCGTCGCAGATCACCAGGCGGACTTTGTCGCCGTCAGCCTGGCGGACGGCTTCGGTCCATCTCATGGTCCGGGCGCGGTCGCGCGCGGTCAGGCCGTCGCCCATGTGCCAGGCCAACACCGGATCGTAACGTGAATCGAACGGCATGAGCTCGGCCGGCTCGCCTTGGTCCTCATCGAGACCGGCGGGCCGCGGCGGCGGGCAGACGATCCACATTTCGGCCCGCGCCGCCTCGGCCAACAATTCGAAGGAGGCGGGCTTGAAGAGGCGCACGGCGTTGAAACCGCGCGCCTTGAGAAATGAAAGCGGTTCCCCCTGGTATTCGATCATTCGCGGAAACATCGGCTTGCCGTCGATCAACAGCACGGTGCCGCTGATTTCAATCTTCGGACGGTTGGCGTGCCGCAGGTCGTGTTCGTCGAAGTGGCCGGCCCCGGCCCCGGCCGTGCCGCGCCGCGACTCGACGACGCCGGCGACTTCGAGATCGTCGATCCAGAGCCGCGTGCGGCCCGCACCACCGAAGGCATTGAGAACCAAGCGGTCGACGTAGGCCTCACGCGCGTCGACGTCGGAGCGCCGCTCGACTCGTAGCACGCGAACCTGCCGTGCCAACATTCCCGAGACGTCGTCGATATGCAATCGCTGCCAATGTCCCGTTTGCGAGTAGCTGGTTCCGACCAAGAGCCGCGTGACCGGCTTGCCGGTCCGCGGCTCAGTGGTGTGCGGCAAAACGACACGCGCCATGAGCTGCAAGCCCGGCCGGTCGGCACGTACCCAGAGGCTGGGTGCCAGTTCGGCCATTACAGGCGCCCGCCCCAAATCGTGGCTGAGATGGACGTAGGTGCCATTGCCGGCGTTGATCTCGACGTATTCGCAGCTTGCGCCGGAATGCGGTCGCTGACTGGTGCGCTGATGGACCTCGATACGGTACTTCGTGTCACCGCCCGCGTCGCGCCAACTCGGATCGGCGGTTTCGAATTCCTCGCGTAGTGTGGTCTGGGCGAACGCTCCCCTTGCACCAGGCACCGCAGAAAGCCAACCCATGGCTGCGACGACGGGCACGACGCCGGCGCGAAAACGCGCAAAGGCAAAGCCGGCGGTGCGGGGGCTCGCCTTGGGCGATTTCGTGCGTTCGTTCATTCGAAGATTCATGCGGCGCGTGTAGCGAAAAAGCCACGGGCACGCGGTTCCGCCCGATTTTTCATAAGGTCGGCTTGTATCACGATTTGCGAATTGTCTCCAGAGCGGATGGGGGCATTTTTCAACCAGACCGTTCGGTGCTGGAATCTACAGTGGCCCGCGTAAGTTGCTGTGGTTGAATGCTTTAGCGGCAATGGGTCTCGCGGGGCTTGCCCCGCGGCACGGCGTCTGCTCTACACGATGGTGTACTCACAACCCGGAGACCGCCGCCCATGAGCCTGACCTCGCGACTTGCCCAATCGCCGACCGACGAGTTGCCGCACGACCTGATGGATTTGAAAAAAGCCATCGAGTCCTTGCCCGCGGAGCAGCGGGCACCGATCGAGCCGATTTTGCTACGGGTCGTCGAAAGCACTCGGCGTCGCCGCAGGATATTGAACCTGGTGCAAGATGCGTTGAGTCAGTTGCGGCTCGACACGAAGTACCTTCTGTTCGACCTGGAAGCCACACGCCGCGAGAGGGACGATTTCCGTCGACAGTTGGAACAAGCCTAGTGGGCCGGGAACGAACCTGATTGCAGCGATTGCGGCGCCGGCGTAGGATGAAGGTGTAAAATGGCATTCTTGGCTGCGGGGGGCGTGCTGAATCGATTCCCCCGGCGCTGTGGATCGCCGCAACGGAACCGAGGGAACGCCTGCCATGGCCGAACTGACGACTGCTGAACAGATTGCTCAGCGCGCATTCGACCTGAACTTGTTGGACGAGCGACAACTGCAAGACATCTGGGGAGCATTCGGCCGCCGCAACGTGCCGGTGGACGAGTTCGTGCAGTTCCTGCTGCGTCGCGAGTTGCTGACCAGCTTCCAGCTCGACCGGCTGCTCAAGAACGAGCGGGGCGGTTACTTTTACGGCGACTACAAAGTTCTTTACATGCTCGCCGGGGGCAGCTTCGCCCGCGTCTATCGGGCCGTCCACAAAGACACGAAGGTGGTGCGAGCGGTCAAGGTACTGAGGAAGCGCTACAGCGACAATCCCGCCCAGACGGACCATTTCTGCCGCGAGGGGATGGTCGGCAAGTCATTGCGGCACGCCAACATCGTGCCGATCTTCGAGGTTTTTTCGAAGGGGATGACACACTTCCTCGTGATGGAATTCGTGGAAGGGCGCAACCTGCGCGAGTTCATCAAAGTCCGCAAGAAGATCGATCCCATCGAGGCCACCCGGCTGATGATCGACATGGCCGGCGGCCTGCGCTACGCGGTGGAACATGGGGTTTCGCACCGCGACCTCAAGCTGACCAACATTCTGATCTCGAGCAAGGGCCAGGCCAAGCTCGTCGACTTCGGCCTGGCTTCCACCGACGCCGCGTTCACCGAGGAGACGGCCGAGGGACTCAACCAGCGGACGATCGATTATGCCGGGCTCGAACGCGCCACGGGCGTCCGCAAGGACGACCTCCGTAGCGACATTTATTTTCTCGGCGTGATTTATTACCACATGCTGCAAGGTAAATCGCCGTTGCAGGAAACGCGCGACCGGATTCAACGCTTGTCGAAATCGCGCTTCTTCGACGTCGTGCCGGTACACCAGGCCATTCCGGACCTGCCCCGCGTGGTGGTCCAGGTGATCAACCAGGCGATGGATCTCGATCCCAGCCGCCGTTACCAGACGCCGGCGCAGTTGCTCGTCGATTTGAACATCGCCTCCGAGCGGCTGGCGGCCGGCGACGACCAGGCGGGCCCGCTCGTCGATCCGAGCGAGGCCGAGTACCGCAAGTGGCAGGCCGAGCGCGAGCGGCTGACGACGGCACTGGCCACAGACGCCCAGCGTCACAGCGTGATGATCGTCGAATCGAGCACGCGGATGCAGGACTCGTTTCGCCAAAACCTGAAGAATGCCGGGTTCCGCGTGCTGGTCACCAGTGACCCGCGGCGAGCGTTGGCCCAATTCGAGGGCGACAAAAAACCCGCCGAGTGCGTCATGTTCAGCACCGGCCAATTGGGCGAATCGTCCGTGTCGGCCTTCAATGAATTCACGGCCGGTGAGCAGACCAACCAGGTTCCCGCCCTACTGCTCCTCGGACCGAACCACCACGACTGGACCGGGAAGGCCAGGCCCGATCTGGCACCACACCAACTGGTGCTGTCGATGCCGATCGCGACCAAGGACTTACTCGACACGGTCGCCAGGCTGCTGCCTTCAGTACCCGCCGCGTGAAACTCAATGAAGTCATTACGGACACGGGCCCCTTCTGGAGGACGACTGGTGCGATCTCGCGGTTGGTTTCCGTTCGCGATCGGGGTATTTCTTGTCGCCTCCTTCGCAGCAATCGCCGATGATTCGGACGACGATCTCGGCGCGATCGTCTCGACGATCGAGCGACTCGGCGGCCATGCCGAGGTCGACGAGGATCGGCCGGGCGCGCCGGTCGTGACGATCGAGCTGCGTGGCATGGCGGTACACGACGCCCTGCTGACCGACGTCGCCAGGTTCCCCGAGCTCGAAACCTTGTCGCTCCATGGCACCCGCGTCAGCGATAAGGGCTTGGCGGAGCTGGCGTCGTGCGCCAAACTCGACTCGCTCGACATCGTCAGCCGGCACATCAGCGACGCGGGAGTGGCGGAGCTCAAGGAGTTGACGGGCCTGCATTCCCTCTCGCTCGAAGTGCTTCGCATCACCGACTCAGGGTTGGCGCCGTTGGCCGCTCTCGAAGAGCTCGAATCGCTTCACTTGCACGGCACCCAAGTCAGCGGCGCGGGCTTCGCCAAGCTGGGGGACCTCAGGCAGCTTGAGGAGCTCGACCTCCGCGGCGAGCGGCTCCGCGACGCGGGGCTGGCTGAGTTGGCCAGGCTGCCGGCCCTCAAATCGCTCAAACTCGAAGGAAGCCATCTCAGCGACGTCGGAATCGCGAACTTGAAAGGCCTCAAGAAGCTCGAGGAACTGGTCATTCACGGAGGGCGTGTTACCGACAAGGGGCTCGTTGCCCTGGCCGGCCTGACGAACCTCCTCACGCTCTCGCTCGGCGACGCCCGGATCAGCGACGCCGGGCTGAAGAACCTGGCCGGACTGGTGAATCTCGAGACTTTGGTCGTGGGAGGCTCGGGGATTACCGACGCCGGCCTTTTGCACCTCAAACGTCTCACACAACTCCGCGAACTTTCGCTGCACGATACGCGCGTGACCGATGCCGGGCTTGAGCACGTGGCGGCGCTGCGTCAGATCGAATCGTTGCAATTGTCCGGGATGTGGGTCATGGACGCAGGCCTGGAGCACCTGGTGGGTTTTCGCAACTTGCGGGAGCTCGATCTCAGCCACAGCCGAATGACCGATGCCGGAGCGGAAAGGCTCGCCGGCCTGACCGGCTTGCAATCGCTGGCCTTGGGTCCCGACGTCAGCGACGCTTGCCTCGAATACCTGGCAGGAATGAAGCAACTTGAGGAGCTCCGCCTGGCCCGCAGCCACGTGAGTAACGAAGGGCTGGAGATCATCGCCACTCTGACCGGCCTTACGAGTCTCGATCTGAGCCATACTTTAGTGACCGACGACGGGCTGCCGATTTTGCGGCCCCTGACCCAATTGCGGAGCTTGGACCTTACCGGCGCCCCGGTCTCGGACAAGGCCGTCGAGCGGCTCAAGCTGGCCCTGCCGCTGTTGAAGGTAAGCGGCCTCTGACAATGCGGGAGAAGCGACGATGGCAACGCCGAAGAAGATGAAGGAAAAACCGATCACCGTAATGAACGCGGGCGAATTGGCACGCATCACCGCCGAGTTCGACAAGGAATTCGTCGCCAATTCCTTCCATTCGCCCGACGCGGCGGCGGCGGCAAAATGGCGGGATGCAAAACGCAAACGTGGTCGTCCCATACGCGGGAACGGTGCCAAGGTAATTTCCGTCAGTCTTGAAGAAGGACTGCTATCGCGCGCCAACACGCTTGCCAAAAAGCTTGGAATTCCCCGCGCCAAGCTCATTTCCCGAGGTCTAGAAGCCGTGCTGGCGGCGGAAGCTGAAAGGCGCACGTAATTCGCCCGCCTCGCTCCCAGTTCCGCGTCTCCTTGGGTTCGCTGTGCGAACCGATCGCTCGCCGTTCATGATCGGGACTCCCTATTCCCCAAGGACTTGGCTCCCCAGTACAAGGGCCTCCGCGGGCTGCTTGGCTTGCGAATTCTGGAGGTCGGCCCTAGAATGGCATTGGTGCTCAATTCTCTGGCACCAGCCTCCCTGGGAAACTTGAACGTGCAAATGGTCAAAATTCAGATCCCCGATCGGAGTGACCGGGCGAAGGCCCTGGTCGAAGCCGGCAGACGCGGGCGCGTCATTTGCCTTCCGGACAACGTTTTCGTCGTGCCAGAACCCGTCCTGGCGCTGCTTCAATCGCTGGGCCTCGCTTACCAGGAATTAGGCCGGGGAGGCTTCGACTATGCGGAAAAGGCGTTACGAGGCGCTACTGCCGCTCAGGTACAATGACGGCCGGCCGATCGATGCCCAGTTTGGTGGGCTCTCTGTCCAACCGAACGTGGTGCGCGGCATCTGGATACATGAAGGCGCGCGCTACGAAGACGAACTGTTACGCTACGTCGTGGATGTGAAGGAGCTCGTCATGGGATTCACGGTTACCCGGCCAGGAGGAACAAAGGATGTGGAGTTCGAGTCGTACGCGCGCCTGCTGCGCCAGCAGGGCAAGGATCTCGGCAACCTGCCAAGGGTGCCGGACCCGGAGCAGCCGAGGCGGCGCTGGGTGTACGTCTGGAACACGCGGGAGGAGGCCCAGCATTTTGCCGACGAACTCCAAGAACAGACCGGGGACAACGGCTGGCGCGTCGAACCGACGGCCGCCCCTCCGTCAAACGGCCCGTTCGGCCCCGTCCTGTTCCAACTGGCTCGGCGTTCCGATGGCTTGGCGTTGGCGCTGCACCCCTTGAGCCTGGCCATGATCCAGGAAGCCTTTCCCGAAGCGGCGCCGGGGGCCACCAATGCCTTCGTCAACATGCAGACCTGGGGTGACTTCTTAAAGACACAGGGCAAGTTGAGCGACCTGATCGAGGAAATCGCCCCGTCCCTGACCGGCCTCAGCCTGCACCAGCTAACCGACCTTGGGTACGCGGTCATCGACGCCGACACCGACCAAACCTGGGTCTATGTGCCCCCGGCCGCGACTGTACAAGGTCAACTCTGACGGGTTTCCAACTGCGGTGGGCTGGCGCCGTCCGCTGGCGCGGAAGTGCCCTGTTCGTCCTGGGGCGGCTGCCCAAGGTCCGCCGGAGGTTGAAGCGGCGGCAGGGAGTCCCAGGCGTTCCTGCAATCGGTGAGGTCCTGACCGCTGCACTCGACTTTCGCCCGGAACTCCACCGTGATCTTCAAGTCGTCGTTGATTCTGTCGAAAGACCCGAATTTATTCTTGCTGTTGTGGTACGACTGCAGCCTCGCGCGGCTGACGACCAGGAAATCGACCCACCTGCCTTCACGCAGCACCGCGAGAGCGTAGTAGAGCGGCGGGCGGTCGTCCAAGCGCCGGAAGTGTTTCATCGGCAGCGCGAACGTTGCCGAGTAACCGGATCCATCCGTGTAGACGTAGGGCGCCGCACACGCCTTCACCTGCAGGCGGATAACTTCCTCACGGTCGTCCTTGAACACAAACACGTCGGTCCCGAGGTCGATTTCCGGGATGGCGGCGTTGCAGCGGAGCCGCAGCAATTCCGACATCACCGCCAGTTGGCCGGCCCGGCCCGTGAAACTGTCGTCGGTACGCTGCCGATCCTCCTTGTCCTTCGCCATGTGGATCTCCGTTGATCGCTGACAGCCCCAATCATTCTAGCCGATCCGAGGGCGGAGGCGGCCGGCGGAGGTGAGGCCGGCAGCGGAGACGCACCGGTCCCTTACGACTGAATCACAGGGGTGCATAAGGTGATTTGATTTTCTAGGCTTAGACGTGATTGAAGTCCGGAGGACGCGCCGCGCGCGGCGCCGAGCTGCGACAACTCACCCGATTTCACGACTTGCGTGGTCGCCACAGACCCGCCGCCCGGCTTGAAATCCGTCCCGAAAAAGTGCGAAACTTGAACTAAGGCGGAGGAATTAAGCCCCACTCCATCAGCTGCTTTTCCACATTCTCAATGTCGTGGAGGCATCGGGCACCGTCGAACAATTGGCCGTTGTGTGCGATCTCATTCCGTCGCCGGACACCGGCTCGCAATTCGTCCCAATCGAGCCACAAGAAAGCTGTCTTGGCGTATTCCATAAGAGGGCCGGGGTGATTGCTTTTGCAGGCGAACAAGCCTTCGCCTCGCGCAGCCCGCAGGACATGTCCAAGAACGTCAAAGGCGAGAAGCACAGGCAGATTGTAGACAACACCCGTCGCGGAGGAAGGAACGCCTGCGGCAAACGAGAAGGTGGTCAGTTTCTGCATCCGATCGCGCATCTTGATGACGCCCGCCCATTCGGACTGTAGAGTTTCCATAGCCGGGGTTGACCAAGTCGGCCTTTTCGTACTGCCGAGTGGACGGCGGTTGGTGATTCGCTCGAAGATCGACAACCTCGTCTTGTTGGATTGGTTGGTCTTCATCGGCGAATTCCCACCGATCCAGACGTGGCTCCAGCAAGCGGGAGTGGCAACAGGAGACGCCGATTTCCATTCGGTCCTCGGTCGGTTGTTCCTCAGGGAGATCGAAAAGATCACGCGACTCCATCTCCGCAAAGATTATGCGCCCGTGACGATCGAATCAGCGACAATTAGAGGGCGTGTTCTTTTGGCTCGACTCGCGCAACGCTCTCATCGGCTCCCGTCGATTGCTCAGCGATACCGGTCGAGGACGCTTGACACGAAATACAACCGTATCCTGGCCCACACGCTAGATAAGCTGCCGGTTCTTCTGGCCGAGCCAAAGGTCGGCGAGCAGAAATTGGCCGCGGAGCGCAGGCTGCTCGGCGGCCTTCGAGATTTATGGGCGGGCGTGCGGCGCGAACTGACCGATCCTATTGAAACCGTCAACGAAAGTCAGTGGGCCAGCCCGCCCGCCTACGCCTCGGCCTTGCAATTGGCGCGCTTGATTCTCATGGGCTCCGCCCTTAACTCGGCCTCCCGATCGGGCGGCCAAGCATTCATCATCTCGCTATCGTCAATCTGGGAGGATGCTCTGCGGCGACTTTTCAAACTTGGCGCTAGATCAACGAACTGGACGTGCGCATCTGAGGCGGCTCGCACGCGAAATTGGGATGACTGGGCCAGCAGCAACGATCCGGCGCGCTGGCTGCGGGCTGATTTGCTCGCGGAGCGCGACCACTCACGCTGGGTCTTGGACGCCAAGTATAAGCGCGCGTTTGGAAACGAAAGCCGAGCTGATCGATTTCAGATGTGCGCTTATGCAGTGGCTTTCGACGCTGGCCGGGTGTCTCTGGTCTATCCGACTGCGGCGGGCCCGGCAAAGGCCACGGTGCGCCTCCTGCTGAAGGCGACTGTCGGGACGAAGACCGTCGTCATCGACTCGATTGACCTTCCGATGGGCGAAGGGCCCCAGATGTGCCTGACCGCCTTGCAAAATTTGATGAACCAGCGTTTCTAGCTGGTGGGGCCGCTTAAGGGGACAAACGAGCGGCGAGGGGGCGAGCGCGGGGCGGCGCCAACGTAAACAGCGAACCGCGATTACCTCGTTGACACGCGCATTCTGCGCACGCCCGGCGGCCCGGCCCACCGTATTCCGTCCCACGCGAGGCATCATGCGCCATATGGCGCATTATAGCCGGTCTGAAACAGAGATTCTTGGACACGGCCGTCCCACGCGGGCTGACACGCGGCCAACGTCGCAAATACTGACGGTCATGATCGCCGTAGGGCCGGCGGCCTAAACATCGCTCAGAAGATCGGCCCAGGTATCGACGTTGAGCAACCGCTCCGCCAGGGCTTCCAGCCGGTCAACCCCGGTGATGGCTTCCAACGTCTTGTGCTGCGTCTTGGTAGGGGCCTTGCCGAACTTCTGCCGGCCCAGCCGGACGACGAGCGCGCGCGTTCCCTCAGCGCGGCCCTCTTCACGGCCCACGGCCCGAATTTCGTCGAAAATCGGCGATGTTTCAATGTTCATGTTCCAACCTCGTAAACCATGGTCCCAGGCCGGCCGGCACCCAGCCAGCGTAGCAAACACACGAACCAGCAAACCGAGATCCGCACGGTCACGCTTGTCGATTAACCGGTGTGCCGCCTCTTGCAGACATCGAGTAATTGTAGCCGATTCGCCTCCGCCGTCCATCAGCGGAACCCAAGGCAAAAGCCACGAAGAGGTATTTCCCGCCGCGACATCGGTCACAAGCTTTGCCGCCTTCTCCTCCACCAGGGGCCGTCGAACGATGGTAAGCTCCAAACGGCAGTTAGGCGTTATCGTCGATCGCAAGCTCAACTTGCGAGCGGGACTCCTGCCGGTGAAGTCGAGGACGGCCCCGCCGACGCAAGAAACGCG
>DATLQY010000624.1:0-6026 GCA_035534975.1 Pirellulales bacterium | reverse complement strand
ACGTACTGCGGTCAGTCAGGTTGACCTGGAAGCGGCGCTCGAACGTTGGGGGCCGAAGCTCAGTGAACCCCCAAAAGCGTGCAGTTTCCTGGAAAGTGGACCCTACGCGATGGCCAACGAGGCTACGTTTCGCGAGGGAGACGACTACACCATCGATGCGGTACTTGAACGGGACATCGAGGACTTCCTCTCAAGTGGCGCGGTCGAGAAAGCGGCGTTTGTGGTGCCCGTTCCGAAGCGCCACGCGCGCGGCAAAGACCCACGGTTGCCGCCGCATCTTCGCACCGCTCCAGACTCAAATTATCATTCGACAGTTGGTTTTTGCGACTCGACGATTTTCTAACGGTGCGGTAATGGTAATGGTGAAGAAGTCGAAATCATGTCCCGAATCGGCTCAAGCGATTTCACTATCGTATGACCTGTTCGAGCTGCCGACGGCGCAACACAAGGCGGGTCTTGCAGGACTTCTGCTGCTGGCCCGTTCGTTGCCCGCCGACTCGGAGCGGCTGGATATCGAGGAACTTACGGCGACGACCTTGCGAATTCGCTTTACGGAGCAAAGCTTGCAATCACTGTTCGACGATCTGTACGACGCCGAAATGGTCGAAGTTGCCGTAGCATCAAAGTGGCAGGGCGCGGCGCCGAAGCGCGAGGAAACGATCGAAGAGACCGATCCAACCAGCGGCCGGGCGAAAAAGGTCAAGCGTTTCTACTACGACGTCGTCCAGCCCAAAGGGCGGTTACTGCGAGAATGCCTCGTCGACGAGAAGGGTGCGTGGCACAAACTGTGGCGCGAGATGCTCTGGGCCGTTCCCCGTGGCAAGCCAACCACGCGGACGCCATTCAACGAGCGCGCGGGCGGAAATCCTTGTTCGGACGCCGCACGCGTCTGGAAGGAGCTAGTTGCTTTTGAGAAGGCAAAAGAGAAAAACATGCTACGCACCTGCGAAGTCGCAGGCGCCATCCTGCTTGGAGCGCAGGCGGTCAATGCGGAAGGAATTCCCTTCCAAGGGCGGCCCGATCAGAACCTGCTGTTGCACTTTTGGCAGCTGACGGTGCTCACATTCGTACCTCAGATCGTAGACCACGACGGCAAGGCTGACTTCGCAGGCTACGTGCTTGCGATTCCAGAGGTTTCGGAACTCAAGGAGTTTGTGCGTTTATTCCCGCGGATGCTACACGAATTGAAGGGAACGACCCACGGCTATCGTCCCGCCGGCGCAGTGATCGACCTGCCAGAGCAGGGTGCATTGGAGTTCATGTACAACCTGGCGCGTTTGTCGGAACAACGCGTCTTCGCAACGGAACTCCGGTTCGTCGTGCGCGCCGTCGAGTTCTTCCACATGGTTAAGCTAGGGAACAACGTCAAGACGATGGCCGCGGGAAGGATTTCGTTGCGCGAGAATCTGCTAGCCGAATACCAGGGTATCCGGAATGAATACCGCAATCCGCTATTTCGTTCGGCGGCTTTACTTGCGCTTCTACGTGATGAAAGCTGGTATCGACCCATGGCGAGGCTGTTCGCCGACCGTCCGTGGTCATTCTTTGTTCGATCAGATGATACGCCATATAGCTTGCCGTGGTTTGCGGCCGACGCCACGGCCAGGTTCAGGATCATTTTGCAAGATCAACAATCCATTTTGGAGGAAGTTCCCATGAACGAATCGGGCGACGTGAAGCCGGTGGCGACAAATTCACCCACATCGCTTGAAGTCATAGTCTACAGGGTCGTGCAGACCTTTGTGCGATCGAAGGCCGACGAAAAGACTGGCATGAAGTGGGACAAAATTAAAGAAAAAACGTTCACCGACGAAAAAACGGGCCGAGCGCGGATCGATGTTCCAGAGGACTACACGAAGGCGCAGCGAAAGATCTGTTCCGACGCGTTCCTCGCATTTCGGTCGCGACGTGAAAGCGACTTCGTGGACTATTTCACTGCAACGATCGGTTCCGTTGGCCAGCGCCTGTCCGCGGAAGATTATCGCGTACTCGCCGCGGCGTTGCTCCGGAGTGAGGGCCCGCAGAATCGTGACGACGTCAAGACCCTCGCCATGCTTGCTCTTTCCGCCGCGTCCTGATTCTTCTATCGCGAAACAAGGAGTTGTTCAAAATGAACCTGTTTGCCACCGTCTTGACTTATCCTGCCCCGTCGGCCAATTATCGTGGAGAAAGTGAGCTCAACCGGAGCGTGATCCAAAAGGTCACGGACGGCCGCTTCGATTATCCCATCGTTTCGCCGGAGGCGATGCGTAACGCCTTGCGCGAAATCCTGGCATGCTACGGTTTGCCGTGCAACAGGTCACGCTTGCACGACGAGGACCAATTGGCCGTCAAGTTCGACGAGTATCCGAACCCGGACAAATACGCCGACGACTTCTTCTTCGGGTACCTCGTCGCCGCCGGGACGAAGGATCGCGAGAAGATTCGCAAGGCGGTTGGCCGCAAGGACTTCACGTTTAAACGAGACTCCATCCTGCGCATGAACCTCGCGAAAGGGTTGGAGCCGTATCGACACAACGCGGTGTTCACGCAATCGCCGAAGAGCGTCGAAGGGAGCGCGTATCAAAACGCGACGACATCGGCGTTGCTGCATCGGGAGACCGCGGTCACCGCGTTCCAATACCCGTTCGCGCTGAACCTGAACGACTGTCGAGAGAAACGGGACTGGACAAAGAAGCTGCTCCAGGCGATCGGCGAGCTGAACGGTGTGGCGGGTAACCACGCGCGCAGCTACTTCGAGATGGCCCCGGCGAGCGTCGTGGTCCGGCTCAGCAAGCTGCTGGTCGCGGGCTACGAGACGTACGGCTTCAAGCCGGACGTGAAGACTGGCGGCTACGGGTTTCCCGAAGTCATCAACGGCATCCTGCATGATCCACCGGACTACCCAGGCGACGAGTTCTATCTGGGCGGGAAGCTAGTCAAGGATATGCCGCAGGAACAAGCCAACAAGCTCGCGGAGAGTGGTGTCACGCTTGAACGCGATCCACGCACGCTGATCGAGACCATCGCGACAACGGCACTTGGAGCGTGATGCCATGTTTTCCCTTTACCTTCAGGCGCCCTTCGCAGCTTGCCGAACGTTCACCGCCGGCTGGTATCGGCCCGTTGCGACATTTCTGACGCCCTCCGCGGTGTATGGGCTGCTTCTAAACGTCGCCGGTATTGAGTCGCGGCTGCGGGAGGAAGACGAAAAACACGATGGCAAAACGCCGGCCAGCCTCATGCGCTCCGACCTTCCACGGGTCAAGCTTGCCCTGGGCGTGCCCAGTTCGGAAGGGGGAGAGCCCGCATTCCCAGACGTTCAGACCGTCTACCAGCAGTTGCACAATTACCCGGTGGGTAAAGACGCGGGAATTTCTGCCGAACTTGCCAAGGGAAACAAGAACAACATCACTCCCGTGCGACGTGAGTTGCTTTCGCGAGTGCAAGCGATCGTCTGTCTCGACGGAAACGAGTACCTTGAGGACCGAGTGAGGTCCGGCCTTCGCGGGGACCTAAACGAGGGGCGCTACGGATTACCGTTCCTTGGCGACAACCAGTTTCTGCTTGACCGTTTGGAAGAGGCGCGCAACGTGCCGATGGCCCGATGGTACGAACGTGTAGAACAATCCGCTGGGACCGGGCCTCTGCCGCGCACGAGTCGTCTTACAATCTGGATCGACCGCGCTGACATGTCGCGCACACGGTCCGCGCTGTACGCGCCGTCCGATGAACTTAGCGCCGAGCCACCCCCACGAGCGTGGACCGAAATTGCGCCGCCCGCGCCGGTCGTCGTGGAAAAACTGAAGAGCGGACGCGGAGGAGAGTAATTGGGATGCTGCCGCCGCGCAGCGACGGACGAAGCAATCATGAAATTATGGCTCTTCCCGGCGCCACTCGGCCTCCTTGAAATCTTCAATCGTCGACATCCTGCCGGTCGGGTATTTGCCGAACGTCAGGTACAACGGTGGCGGCTTTGGCTGGTCTTCAGCAATCAGGATCACACGCACAGGGCCTTCTTGCAAACCGCGTGGTGGTTCCGAAAGCTCGATATTTCCATCTCGATAAAATCCTTCAACGACCGTCGTCATGGAATCCACCGTGCGTTGCAGTTCGCCGCGGCTTGCCAAGCGGGACATTCCTTCGATGCCGCATCCCTTGCTCCACCTAATTCTACTTCGGCGCCGCTCGCGGTGGAAGCGTCCAAACCACTTACAGCACACCACTCACCATTTCACCATTCACCACCACGTAGCCAGCGAGATGGACGACGCTTTTCATAACCGGTTGCGTTGGGGCGCGAACCGCGCAGGGCGTGGCGGCGGATGCCGCCGGGCTCGCGCGACGCCCCGTGCCCCGATTCGCCCGAACTCGGACCGCCCCTGGAGTTGCACCCATGATCGACGCTACTTTGTCGGCCGACGCGCCCCCGCTGCGCGTGATGGCCCTCCATGCCTTGGCCTATTGCCCGCGACTGTTCTATCTTGAAGAAGTCGAAGAGCTCCGTGTCGCCGACGCGGCCGTTTACGCAGGCCGCGAATTGCACGCCGGCCTGGCGGCCGACGACGACGGCGAATGGACCAGCCTCGAATTGACCAGCGAAACGCTCGGCCTGACGGGCAAGATCGATTGCGTCCGCCGCCGCGACGGCAGCCTCATCCCCTACGAACACAAGCGCGGCCGTGCCCGCCAGGCCGACGAGGGCGGTTACGAAGCCTGGGACTCCGACCGCTTGCAGGTCGTCGCATACGCCGCCATGCTGGCCGAGGCGTTCGGCCAACCCGTGCCCGAGGGGCGGGTGCGCTACCACGCCTCGAACGTCGCCGTTCGCGTGCCGATCGACGAAGCGGCGCTGGGCGATCTCGACGCGGCCATCGCCGAGGCGCGCCGCTTGCGCGCCTCGGTCGAACGGCCGCCGATCGCCGAGAACGAACGGCTCTGCCAGCGCTGCTCGCTGGCCCCGGTCTGCCTGCCCGAGGAGGTGCGCCAGCAGCACGAGCCCGATCGTGAACCGGTGCGGCTGTTTCCCGCCGATCGCGATGGCGCCACGCTCCACGTCGTTTCGCAGGGGGCCTACGTGGGCCGCAGCGGCGATTCACTCGTCGTCCGCCCGCGCGATGAGCCGGAGACGAAGCACCCGATCCGCGGCGTCGATACGCTGGTGTTGCACGGCTTCTCCCAGGTTTCGACCCAGGCGCTTCGCTGCTGCACCGAGCACGGCATCGGCGTCCACTGGCTGACGACGGCGGGCTACCACACGGCCAGCCTCGTGGCCGGCGCCGGTCGCGTGCAGCGGCGCATCCGCCAGTACCGCGGCCTGACCGATGAGGGCACCTGCCTGCGCCTTGCCCGTGCGCTGGTCCAGGCCAAGGTCGAAGGGCAACACCGCTACTTGTTGCGCGCGACTCGCGGCGAATCGACGGCGCGGCAGCCGCTGCTCCCACAGTTGACGGCGATCCAGGATGCCTTGAAGGGCGTGGCGAACGTCACCGACCGCGATGCCTTGCGCGGGATGGAGGGGACGGCCGCGGTGCAGTATTTCCAGGGCCTTCGGTCGCTTCTGGCCGAGCACGTGCCCGCCGAGCTGCGCTGGACGACGCGCAACCGCCGGCCGCCGTTGGACCGGTTCAATGCGCTGTTGAGTTACGGATACGGCCTTTTGCACGCGGCGGTGATGCGTGGCGTGCTGTCGGCGGGCCTGGAGCCGGCCCTGGGCTTCTTCCACACGCCGCGCAGCGCAGCCTACCCTCTGGTGCTCGACCTGATGGAGCTGTTTCGCGTGCCGCTTTGGGACCTGGTCGTGATCGGCTCGTTGAACCGCGGGCAGTGGGACGTCGACGCCGATTTCACCGTGACGAGGGCAAAGGTCTGGCTGTCGGAGGCGGGGCGGAAGAAGGCGATCGGTTTGTTCGAAGTCCGGCTCGACGAGACGTGGAAACACCCGGTGGTGAAGTACTCGCTTTCCTACGCGCGGACGATCGAGTTGGAAGCGCGGCTCTTGGAGAAGGAATGGACCGGCGAGCCGGGCCTGTTCGCCCGGTCGCGGC
>DATLQY010000623.1:0-3178 GCA_035534975.1 Pirellulales bacterium | reverse complement strand
CGGAGCCTCGCCTATGGCTGGGCTGGTTCCCGACTTACATGGGTGCTGATCATCAATATGATCATTTTGTCGGCAGTTTTAGCGTGGGTGGGCTGTTCCATCGCGCGCCGCCGGAGGGCAAGCCGTGCTTAAGCCGCCATTCTTCGCGCCCACGGCCGTCGTCGTGGCCGTGCTTGCCTTCGGGTGCGGTCGCGCCGCTCTGGAGAAGCGCGCACCGAGCTCGAGGGGCTCTCCTATTGGTCAATCGCCACCCGCGACCGCGCACCCCCAAGCCCAATTGACGAACGCCGGTCTGTTGTTCGCGACTGCGGACGTCGATGTTGGGGTTTCGAACGGGACCGTGACGCAGGAGTACCGCTACGCCAACGTGGGCGACTGTGCGCTCGATATCCTCACAGCCACGCCGAGTTGCTCATGCACCGTGCCGTAACGCTCAGGCTCGACGACTACCGTGACGCTCCGCTGAAGATACTCGGCGTCCACACGGTGGACGTCGCGCGCGTGACGGCCCTCGTGCCACAGTCGCCCGCACGTGCCAACGGCGTTTGGAGTTACCTCGTTGAGGTGGTGGCGGAGACAACCGACGGTTCGCCTGAACGCGCGCACGGCGAGCTTGTGGTCGCAACCGACGACCCCGAGCGTACGGAGCTGCGCGTCCCGATCGAGCTTGTCACCACGCACCGCGTCGTGGCGATTCCCGCGACGGTCTGACTGCATCGCGATGCCGACGGCAACCTGCTCCGCGGCCAAGTGTCGCTGCGGGATGCCGAGGGCGCGCCGGTGGAGGTGGAAGAGGTCGTCTGCTCGTGCGGGTCGTTGGGGTGGGAGAAAGCGGCGGGGCGGTTTGGCCCGGCGTCAGCGACGTTCGACTTGACGCTGGCGGATGAGGCGTCGGGTGAACTTGAGTTTCCCTTGGAGGCCCGATTGAAAGTGGTTTCGCCATGCGAGCAAGAAGTCCCAATACAACTCATGGCGCCGCACGGCTCGCGGGCCTCGTCCTGACGGCTGTCGTGGTTGGTTGCGCCGAGCCCGGCCCTCCCGCGGTGCTTCGGCAGCCGATGCTCAACTTCGCGCCAAGCGAGGCGTGCGGCGCGCATACGCTGTTTGTCTGCTGTCTCGCCGCCGGCAGACGCGACGTTCGGCTCGCGCAACTCGCCCCGCCAACCGATTTGAACCGCCCTGGCGTTAGCGCTGCGGCGCTGGTTGCCGTCGCGCAATCGGACGGGATTGACGTTCAGCCCACGCGGCCATCGCTCGCCGACCTTCTTCGGTGGGGGCAGCCGGCGGTGCTTCACGTGAATGGCGACCATTTCATCGCAATGCTGGGGGAGGATTCTGGACGCCTGGTTATTTTTGACAATTCGATTGGCCTTATCGACTGCGCGCCCTGGTGGTTCGACCAGCAATACGGCTGGGACGGCGTTGCGCTCGTGATCGGCCGGGTGCCGATGTGGCGCGCCGCGCTTGGTTCGTACTGGTTCACGCCCGTCCTACTCGCTGCGCTCGTCTCCATTGAAGCCGCTCGCCGGCGCCGCGGAGCCTTGTTCGGCGTGGCGGCGCCGGGCCGCTCCGCGATCACGTTCTAACGAAGTAAGATGAGCTGCCATCGCTGGGAGTTCCCAAAGGACATGTTTTGCAACCGTCCCTTGGGAACTCCCAGCGATGTTTTCTGCTGTACCAAAACGGCATACCGCGTCGCATTTGAAATGCGCGGTTACTTCGGCAATCACGGCGTCTTCGGTTACGCCCACGGCAAAAACTCCTGCGTCTCCACGACCCCCAGAGGAAGCAGCCATCGACGGTCCATTTGAAACGGCGACGACTGCGCCCGGCGGGGCGGCGCCATGACGGCGCGGGCCCGCCAACCAACACCTGTGTTACTCTTCAATGGCCGGCGCGCCGCGTAGCGTCGCGCCTCTCCGCCATGACGATCCCCGGTGCCAACGTCGTTCCGCGCTGTTCCTGGGAGTGGTGTTTTGCCTCGGTCGGAAGCGGAGTAATCTTCACCAACAGACACTGAAGACGGCATTCCGCCGCCGAGACGGCGGGGATTTGGCGCTTTGGTGCCAATCCCAAAGGCGTGGGTCCGTGCGTGTGTTAGAACCCCTTTGGGATTGGCACCAAAGCGCTAAATCCCAGGGGGTCTGGGGGACTGATCCCCCAGGGAACCGCCATATGACGTCGTCCCTTCAACTCGCTAAATTGGGCCTCCAGGGACTCCGTTTCACGCTGAACCAATACAGGCAGGCAGTTCAATAAGGATCGCAACGCCGGACAATCGACGTCGGTACCGCTTACGTCGAGCCAGCGCAAGAGCTCGTAACCGACGAGATGACGCAAACCTTCACTGGAGACGCGACTCCCCGCCACATCGAGGCCCACCAGATAGAGAAGTCGGTGGTCGGCCAGAAACGCCAAGAACTTGTCGCCGTCCAACATGTCGCGCACAAAAACGTGCCTCAGTCGCTCTGCCAAGAGGGGAAAGCCGTCTCCCCACGATTTCTCCATCCAAGCGAACCGCTCAACTTCCACGCGCCCTCCCCGCCCTAGAACTTCTGCAACGACTTCCTCCCGTTGGAGGTGCTGCTCCACCTTTGCGGCAATCCATGCACGGCGGCTCCCATGGAACGTGGCGTATTCCACCGCCTGGTCATACGCCTCTTTGAGGCGAATAAAGTCAGCTGGATCACCACCCCGATCGGGATGGGCAACGAAAACCTTGGCGCGGAAGGCCTCTCTTACATCCGTGAGTTCGTACGGGGGCAACACCCCGAGGACCGCCATGAACGCAGGGCGGTCACGTAGAGGCTCCTTCTCGGCGGCTTTCAACATGCTCTGAGGTCCCTGCAAGTCGTCGTCGCGACCTTATTAACTTCCTCAAGATACCCCACTGGCCGCGTGCGTACAGTGTCCTATTGGCGGGTGGCGGAATCCGTGGCGACCAGGTGTATGGACGGACGGTCGCGATCGCCGGCGCGGTCAACGACTGCCCGGTCCGACCGGATGATCTTGCCGCCACCCTTTACGAGGCCCTGGGTATACCGGCCGACACGATCCTGACGGACTCGTTCTCAGTGTGCGGGCAGGAACGGAAACAACTGCCGCAACTCCTCCTTGTTCGGCTGGCGTCCATATTCGCAGACCTCGAATGCCTCGACGAACTCGATCTTGGCCGCTG
>DATLQY010000622.1:0-6759 GCA_035534975.1 Pirellulales bacterium | reverse complement strand
GATTGGGCTGGCGGGGTCCATCTTGCGGGTGAAAGGCTTGAGCCCGGCGGACAACTTCTCGCGGCCGTTGGTGGCGCCCGACCACACCGCGGCGGTCGGAATTCTGATGGATTGGATCGAGCAGCGCGGCGGGCGTGATGTACTGACCGCGGTGGGGCACCGCGTGGTGCATGGCGGGCCGAAGTACAGCGAGCCGCGGCGAATCACCGCGGAGCTGGTTGAGGAGCTGCGCCGGCTCAGTCCATTCGATCCGGAACATCTGCCGGAAGAGATCCTGTTGATCGAGGCCTTTCAGCGCCGATTTCCCGACTTGCCCCAAGTGGCCTGCTTCGACACGGCTTTTCACCATGATCTGCCGCGCGTGGCCCGGATGTTGCCGATCCCACGCCGCTACGAAGCGCAAGGGGTGCGGCGGTACGGCTTTCACGGCTTGTCGTACGAATTCCTCATGGGGGAACTGGCCCGCCTCACCGGAGCGGATGCGGCACAAGGCCTGGTCATCCTCGCCCATCTCGGCAATGGCGCGAGCCTCGCGGCGGTACGTGGCGGCAAATCCGTCGACACGAGTATGAGTTTCACCCCGACCGCCGGGGTGCCGATGAGCACCCGATCCGGCGATCTCGATCCCGGATTGGTTTGGTACCTGGCGCGCACGGAACAAATGACTGCGAAGCAATTCAACGAGATGGTCAATTCCCAGTCCGGGCTGCTTGGCATCTCCGAAACCAGTTCCGACATGTGCGAGTTGCTGGAGTGCGAAACGCGGGACGTGCGCGCGGCCGAGGCCGTCGCGCTGTTTTGCTACCAGGTCAAGAAATGGATCGGAGCGTTCGCGGCGGCGCTGGGCGGATTGGACATGCTGGTGTTTGCGGGTGGTATCGGCGAAAACGCGCCCGAAGTTCGCGCCCGAATCTGCGTTGGCCTGGGATTCCTTGGAATCGAACTCGACGAAACGCAAAACGTGGCGAGTCATGGCTTGATTTCCGCGGCGGCTGGTCGAGTCGAGGTCCGTGTCATTCGCACGGACGAAGAACAGACGATCGCCAAGGCGGTTTGCCGTTTCCTCGGCCTCGGCCGCGGAGAGGAGCGTTGAGCCGTGTTCGCCTCGGCGCGAGAAAAAGCCCCAACAAGGTTGGGCAGGAACCATGCTGGCAGAACCCACTAGGAGAGAAACGATGAAAGCGACCAAGAAACTCCACGAAATGGGCCAGAGCCTCTGGCTCGACAACATCACGCGCGGTCTACTGACGGGCGGCACGCTCGGCCGCTACATCCAGGAATTCTCGGTCACGGGGCTGACCTCGAACCCCACAATTTTCGAACACGCCATCAAGAACAGTCACGATTACGACGAGGCCATCCACCAGAAACTGAAGGAGGGCAAAACGGGCGAGGCTTTGTTCTTCGAACTGGCGCTGGAAGACCTCAGGCAGGCCGGCGATCTGTTCCGGCCGATCCACGACCAGACCAACGGCGTGGACGGCTGGGTGTCGTTGGAGGTCTCGCCGCTCTTGGCCCACGACACGGCCTCGACGCTCGCGGCGGCCAAGGAGCTTTACGCCCGGGCGGCGCGGCCCAACCTCTTCATCAAGATACCGGGCACCAAGGAGGGCCTCCCCGCCATCGAAGAGGCGATCTTCGCGGGAGTGCCGATCAACGTGACGCTCCTGTTCTCACGCGCGCAGTACGTCGCGGCCGCCGAGGCGTACCTGCGCGGCATCGAGCGGCGCATCGCCGCCGGGTTGAATCCCGACGTCGGCTCCGTCGCGTCGATGTTCATCAGCCGCTGGGACGTCGCGGTGAGGGGCAAGGCGCCGGAGGCGCTGCGCGACCAGCTCGGCATCGCCGTCGCCGGGCAGACTTACGAGGCGTACCGTTCTTTGCTCGACTCGCCGCGCTGGCAGCGCATCCTGAACGACGGCGCCCGTTGGCAGCGACTCCTCTGGGCCAGCACCGGGACCAAGGACCCCAAAGCCTCCGACACGCTGTACATCCAGGCGCTCGCCGCGCCTTTCACCGTGAACACGATGCCTGAGGCGACGTTGAAAGCTCTCGCCGATCATGGAGACATCAGCCAGACTTTGCCCACGCATGCCCGCTACTGCGACGAGGTGCTGGCCAGGTTCGCCAAGGCCGGAATTGACACCGACGCCCTGTCTGCCCAACTCCAGGACGAAGGGGCCGAATCGTTCGTCAAGTCCTGGAACGAGCTGCTGACGTCCATCGCGTCCAAAGGCAAGACGCTCAAGAAGGCCGGTTGAGGTCGCGGCGGTCGAGGCCGCCTGGGCGGTGGTCGATCCGGTGCTTAAGACCCACCACGGGACCCGCACCTACAAGCACGGCAGTTGGGGACCCAAAGAGGCCGACGTTTTGATTGCGGCTCACGGCCGCTGGCACAATCCCAAGCCCGAGAAGGAAACACGAGTATGACGAAAGGAACCGCAGCCCTCACGGCGCGCCCGGCATGGAAGGCGCTCGAACGCCATCATCAAGCGGTGCGCGACGCGCATCTCCGCACGCTTTTCGCCGGTGACCCCAATCGGGGCGAGCGCTTAAGCGCCGAGGCCCTGGGCATCTACTTCGATTACTCGAAGAACCGCATCACCGACGAAACGCTCAAACTCCTCCTGCAACTGGCCGAGGAATCCGGCCTGCGGGCTCGTATCGATGCCATGTTCCGAGGGGAGAAGATCAACGTCACCGAGAAGCGGGCCGTGCTGCACGTGGCCCTGCGCGCGCCTAAAGGGCAAGCCTTCATCGTCGACGGCGAGGACGTGGCGCCCAAGGTGCATGCCGTGCTCGACAAGATGGCCGAATTCTCGCGGCGGGTGCGCGGCGGCCAGTGGAAGGGCCACACCGGCAAGCCGATCCGAAACGTCGTCAACGTCGGCATCGGCGGATCGGATCTGGGGCCGGTGATGGCGTACGAGGCCCTGCGGCACTACAGCCAACGCGAGTTGTCCTTCCGCTTCGTTTCCAACGTCGATGGCACCGACTTCGCCGAGGCCACACGCGACCTCGACGCCGCGGAGACGCTGTTCATCGTCTCGTCGAAGACCTTCACGACCCTGGAGACGATGACCAACGCGCACACGGCGCGCGACTGGGCGCTCAAGGCCCTCAAACAAGACGTCGCCGTCGCCAAACATTTCGTCGCCGTCTCGACCAACGCCGCCGAGGTGGCGAAATTCGGCATCGACATCGCCAACATGTTCGAGTTCTGGGATTGGGTCGGCGGCCGCTACTCGATGGACTCGGCGATCGGCCTCTCGACGATGCTCGCAGTCGGCCCCGAACACTTCCGCGACATGCTCGACGGCTTCCACCAGATGGACGAGCATTTCCGCACGTCTCCGTTCGAGCGAAACCTGCCGGTGCTCATGGGCCTGCTGGCCCTTTGGTACAACAACTTCTTCGGCGCGCAGACCGTCGCGGTCTTACCGTACGAGCAGTACCTGAAGCGCTTCCCGGCTTACCTTCAGCAATTGACGATGGAGAGCAACGGCAAGCACGTCACGCTTGATGGGACTGAGGTCACTTATCAGACCGGGCCGATCTACTGGGGGGAGCCGGGCACCAATGGCCAACACTCATTCTACCAACTGATTCATCAGGGGACCAAGCTCATCCCCTGCGACTTCATCGCGTTTGGCCAGCCGCTCAACCCGCTCGGCCGCCACCACGACGTGCTCTTGGCCAATGTTCTTGCCCAGGCGGAGGCGCTGGCATTTGGCAAGACTTCCCAGGAGGTTCAGGCTGAAGGCACGCCGCCCTGGTTGGCGCCACACCGCGTCTTCGAGGGCAACCGTCCGTCGAACACGATTCTGCTGGAGCGGCTCACTCCGGCGGCGCTGGGCAAACTCGTCGCGCTGTACGAACACATCGTCTTTACCCAGGGCGCCATCTGGCAGATCGACTCGTTCGACCAGTGGGGAGTCGAGTTGGGAAAGGTGCTCGCACAGCGGATTATCCCCGAACTTGAGAGCCGGACGGAGCCCCAACTCAAGCACGATTCCTCAACGAATTCCCTGATCCGGCGCTGCCGAAAACTCAAGGAAACGTCATTGTGACCACCGCGCGATCGATGCCGATTTCTACGATTCTGGTTCGGACTCGTACTACGAGACCGGCGAAGGGCACTTCGTCGATTGACATCGCCCACTCAGGGAACAAACCATGATCGACGAAGGTAACGCTGGAGCCGCCCTGGCGGCGAAAGATCGCGTCGCTCACGAAATGGAACCAGATATGCGCCAGAAATTCATCGTCGGTAACTGGAAGATGTACACTACCGCCGCCGAGGCCAAACGGTTGGCCAAGGCGATTGTGGATGGCGCGGGCCTTGAGAGCCGCGTATCCGTCGCCATCTGTCCGCCTTTCCCCTATCTGCCCCTGGTCGGGGAGGTTCTCCAGGGCAGCCGCGTCGCGCTCGGGGCACAGAACCTCTATCCCGAGAAGGAAGGCGCGTTCACAGGCGAAGTCAGCCCGACGATGCTCCTCGATCTCGGTTGCAAGTACGTTATCCTCGGGCACAGCGAGCGCCGGCACAAGCTGGGTGAATCCGATTCGTTCATCAACCAAAAGGTGCGGTTTGCCCTGGCCGCCGGCCTCGATGTGATTCTCTGTGTCGGCGAGACTCTGGAGCAACGTGAGGCTCACCGGACCGAAGCGGTGCTCGACCGGCAACTCATCCGCGGATTGGCCGGCCTGTCGGCGGATACATTGCCCCGCCTCACCATCGCGTATGAACCGGTCTGGGCAATCGGCAGTCTTGGACACCACGCCACCGTCCAGCAGGCTCAGGAGGCGCACTCCGTCATTCGGCGCCGCTTCGGTCAGCTGTTCGATGAGAAGTCGGCTCAGACGCTTGCCATTCAGTACGGTGGCAGCGTCAAGCCGGACAACGCCGCCGCGCTTCTTAACCGCCCCGGTGTGGACGGCGCCCTCATCGGCGGCGACAGCCTGCATGCCGACCAGTTTTTGGCTATCGTCCGGAGTGGGGTCGGGGTGCCGCAAACCGAAGGGAAACCGGCATGACAGCAGTCACACAAGCCGGAACGAACCAGACAAGGACCACCAAGATGAAATACGTGAATCGATTTCGAGTTGTGCCTGGCAGCAAAGTAAAGCTTAAGGACATCGATCCGGACTTCAAGGACCGCCACCACGAGAGCCACAAGGAAGCGGTTGAGGAGATTGAGCAAGACCGGAAAAAGCTGCGCGAGCTTCAGGAGTTACTGTACGCGGAGGGACGGTACTCCCTCTTGATCTGCCTGCAAGGAATGGACACGGGGGGCAAGGATGGTACGATCAACCACATCCTGGGTGCGATGAATCCCCAGGGATGTCGCGTGACGGGCTTCAAGCAGCCGTCTGCCGAGGAAGCGGCCCACGACTTCTTGTGGCGGATTCATCCTGCCGCGCCTGCCAGAGGGAAAGTGGCGATTTTCAACCGCTCCCACTACGAGGACGTACTCGTCGTCCGCGTCCACAACCTGGTCCCGCAAGCCGTCTGGTCCCAGCGATACGACCGCATCAACGAGTTTGAGAAAGACCTTGTCGAGCACGAGACGCACATTCTCAAATTCTACCTGCACATTTCCAGCGAGGAACAACTTAAACGCTTCAAGGACCGCCTCGACGACCCAGCCAAGCAATCGAAAATCAGCGAGGCCGACTGCAAGGAGCGGGCCTACTGGGACGACTACACCGCGGCGTACGAGGATGCGCTCTCCCGTTGCAGCACGGAGCGTGCCCCTTGGTTTATCATTCCCTCCGACCACAAATGGTTCCGGAACCTGGCGGTGGCCCGGATCGTCGTCGAACACCTGGAAGAGCTGAAGTTGACGTTTCCTCCGCCCGCGGTGGATCTTGAGCATATTCGTCGAGAGTACCATGCCGCCAAGGAAGTTCGTGCCTGACACCTGCCTGACACGATTGGTGCCAAAGATTGAAGCGACAACGACCAATCGCGGCCAACACGCGCGGCCCGTTCTGGTCCATTTGCCCCGCGCGGATTTTATGGGTGGCCGTGCTCGGCACGCAAATCGTGGTGACGTTGATCGCACCCGCGGCCTACTGACCGGCGGCACGCTCGGCCGGTACATTCGGCCCCGAGCCAAACGCCGTATGTTGAAGCCCACGTCGGCTCTTTGTTGGAGTTTTCCAGCTTTCTGCAAGCAAATTGGTGGTTCATGAAACTCCGGCTGTTGGTGGCCCGCGGTTTGCAATACCCTGCCCTAGGGCTTTATCCGATTTGCGTCTCAATTCTCAATGAAGGTCTGGTCATGAAGGTATTCTCGTGGAGGTTCGCGGTGGCCGTTGCGCCGCTGTTGCTGGTCTCTAACGGCTGTTCACGCCCCGCGTCGCCCTCGCCTGCGAGCCAGTCGCAAGGGGTGCGTTCCGAAACGACCCCTGTCAACGAGGAAACCCCGTCGCAACCAAAGCGCTCCGGGCACCTCGACGTCCATGTCGGCCAAGGTGGCGTCGAGGTCGACATCGAGCGACGGCCAACGTCGGCCACAGCCGACGCGCCCAAGTGAGTTATCGCCCAGCGGCGAGTGTTGGAGCGGATGGAGACAGCGTTTTTGGCCGCTTGCATTCCGCGGTGCCGAATTCTTACGATGATCGCTTCGGCACGGCGTTTGCTCCACGCCTGTCAACGGCAAACACACCACCACGCGGAGCCACTGGGTCATGAAGCAATTAGCTTGGGTCGTCACCGCGGCGCTGGTCATCGCCGCCCTGAACTGTGCGCAC
>DATLQY010000621.1:0-4649 GCA_035534975.1 Pirellulales bacterium | reverse complement strand
GGGTAAGACGATCTACTTCCTCAGCGAAGAAACCCGGCGTGAATTCGAGCAAAAACAATCGTAGGCGAAAGACGCCGCAGCACCGGCGCCCAGGATGCAAAGCACGTCGAGCGTCGGTCAGGCCGCGAACGCAAACAACCGAGCACGCAAGGATTTGACCCATGACGACCGCAAGCGCTGAAGTGAAACGAAAGCACTCCGATGGACGCAAGGCCGCGACGGCGGCGGGACCACTTTCGGCCGACGATTTGCGCCAGCTCGACGCTTACTGGCGGGCCGCGAATTACCTTTCAGTCGGTCAGATTTATCTGCTCGACAACCCGCTCTTGAAGCTTCCGCTCTCGCGCGAGCACATCAAGCCGCGGCTGCTCGGCCACTGGGGCACGTCGCCGGGCCTGAACATGCTCTACGTTCACCTGAACCGGGTCATCAAGCGCGACGACCAGAGCATGATCTACATCATCGGCCCGGGGCACGGCGGCCCGTCGCTGGTGGCGCACGCTTACCTCGAAGGCACCTACAGCGAGGTCTACCCGAACATCGGGCAGGACGCGGAGGGGATGAAGAAGCTCTTCAAGCAGTTCAGTTTCCCCGGCGGCATCCCTAGCCATGTCGCCCCCGAGACGCCGGGCAGCATCCACGAGGGAGGAGAGCTCGGGTACGCCTTGAGCCATGCCTATGGGGCCGCGTTTGACAATCCCGATCTGATCGTCACCTGCATCGTGGGCGACGGCGAAGCCGAGACGGGGCCGCTCGCCACCGGCTGGCACGGCAACAAGTTCCTCAACCCGGCGCGCGACGGCTGCGTGCTGCCGATCTTGCATCTGAACGGGTACAAGATCGCCAACCCCTGCTTTCTCGCCCGCATCCCCCAGGAAGAACTGCGAAAATTCTTCGAGGGCATGGGATACAAGCCGTTCTTCGTCGAGGGGCATGACCCGCTGGCAGTCCACCAGCAGTTGGCGGAGGTGCTTGACACGGTTGTGGCCGAAATCAAGCAGATCTGGGCCAAGGCGCGAACCCAGGGCGCGGTCGTCAAACGCCCGGCCTGGCCGATGATCGTTTTCCGCACGCCGAAAGGCTGGACTTGCCCCGCGGAGATCGACGGCAAGAAATGCGAGGACTACTGGCGAAGCCACCAAGTGCCGATGGGCGACATGGACAAGCCCGAGCACATCAAGATCCTCGAAAAGTGGATGAAGAGCTACCACCCGGAGGAGTTGTTCGACGCTCAGGGCCGGCTCAAGCCCGAATTGGCGGAGCTGGCACCCAAGGGGCAACGCCGGATGAGCGACAACCCGCACGCCAATGGCGGCCTGCTGCTGCGCGATCTGAAGGTGCCCGACTTCCGCGACTACGCGGTCAAGGTGCCGAGCCCCGGTGCGACGACAGCGGAATCAGCGCGGGAAATGGGCAGGTTTCTGCGCGACATCATGAAGCTCAACTTGGGCAGCAAGAACTTCCGCCTGTTCAGCCCCGACGAGAACAACTCGAACCGCTGGCAAGATGTGCTCGAGGTCACGAACCGTTGTTACATGGCCGAGATTTACCCCGAAGACGACAAGCTCAGCCCCGATGGCCGGGTGATGGAGGTGCTCAGCGAACACCAGTGCCAGGGCTGGCTGGAGGGCTACCTTTTGACCGGGCGGCACGGGTTTTTCTCCTGCTATGAGGCGTTCATTCACATCATCGATTCGATGTTCAACCAGCACGCCAAGTGGCTGAAGACTTGCAACCATATCCCGTGGCGGCGGCCGATCGGCTCGTTCAACTACTTTCTTAGCTCGCACGTCTGGCGACAGGACCACAACGGGCTCAGCCACCAGGACCCCGGCTTCATCGACCACGTCGTCAACAAGAAGGCGGAGGTCGTCCGCGTCTACCTGCCGCCGGACGCCAATTGCCTCCTGTCGGTCACCGACCACTGCCTGCGCAGCCGTAACTATGTGAACATCGTCGTCGCGGGTAAGCAACCGGCCCCGCAATGGCTGACTATGGATCAGGCCGTCAAGCACTGTACTGAAGGTCTCGGCATCTGGGAGTGGGCCTCGAACGACAAAGGCTGCGAGCCCGACGTGGTCATGGCTTGTTGCGGCGATGTGCCGACCCTCGAAACTCTGGCGGCCGTCGAGCTGCTGCGCAAGCACCTTCCGGAGCTCAAAGTGCGTGTGGTCAACGTCGTCGACTTGATGAAGCTTCAGCCGCCGGAAGAGCACCCGCACGGGCTTTCGAACCGCGATTTCGACGCCCTGTTCACGAAGGACAAACCGATCATCTTCGCCTTCCACGGCTACCCCTGGCTGATTCACCGGCTGACCTATCGGCGTACGAACCACAGGAACCTGCACGTGCGCGGGTACAAGGAAGAAGGCACGACAACCACACCATTCGACATGGTGGTGATGAACGACCTTGACCGGTTCCACCTGGTCGAGGACGTGATCGACCGCCTACCGCAACTGGGTTCGCGCGCCGCCTATTTCAAGCAGGACATCCACGACAAGCTCATCGAACACAAGGAGTACATCGCCCGCCACGGCGACGATATGCCGGAAATCTCCGGCTGGAAGTGGGGTGCGAAAGAATCCCAGGGCGCCACGCGTGCCACGTCGACCGCGGCGGACAACGCCTAGCCGGCCAGGGAGCTCAAGCCATGAACTTCCTCCTGCTCAATGCCGGATCGAGCAGCCTGAAGGCCACCGTCATGGAATCGACTGATGGTTCCGTCGTGGCGCACGGCCTGGCCGACTGGGCGGGATCAGTAACTCGCTACCAATACACAGGCCCCGACGGCAACAACCGTTCGGAGGAAGTTCCCTGGAAGGGACATGCCGAAGCCGTACGCCGGTTCGTCTTCGACCTGATGCACACCGATCCCATCGTCTTACGCAAGCGCTCCGATTTGGCGGGCGTCGGGCACCGCATCGTCCACGGCGGCCGGTTCACATCATCCGTACAGATTACTCCGGCGGTCCGTTCACGCGTCAAAGCGCTCGCTGAGCTGGCGCCCCTGCACAACCCGCCAAGCCTGGAAACGTTGGCAGCCGCCGAGTCGGAGTTGCCGGGCGTGACACAGGTGGCGGTTTTCGACACGGCTTTCCATTCCACAATGTCCCCTGAAGCCAGCACGTATCCGGTCCCGGAGAGTTGGACACGCGATTGGTCCATCCGCCGCTTTGGTTTCCACGGTCTCAGCCACGCCTACTGCAGTCGGCGCGCAACTGAGATGCTCGGCAGGCCGGCGGATGAATTGCGGCTGGTGATTTGCCACTTGGGACACGGTTGCTCCGCCTCCGCCGTGCGCGGCGGGCACTGTGTCGACACGACCATGGGCTTTACACCATTGGAGGGGTTGATGATGGCCACTCGCAGCGGCTCGATCGACCCGGGAGTCGTGCTGCACGTCGAGCGACACCACGGCTTGACGGCCGAGCAGATCGAGTCGGTGCTCAATCGTGAATCGGGCCTGCTCGGTGTGTCGGGCATCTCGGGTGACATGCGCCAGGTGTTGGCGGCGGCCAGAGAAGGCCACGAGCAGGCTCGACTGGCGATTGGCATCTACACGCAACGGGTGCGGCAGGCGATCGGTGCGCTCACGGTCACGATGGGCGGGGTCGATGCGCTGGTTTTCACGGCCGGCGTGGGCGAACACGCAGTCGAAGTCAGGGACTCGATCTGCAGGGGTCTGGAGTGTCTGGGACTCGAGCTCGACGCAGCGGCCAATGCCGCGTGCGTGCCCGATGCCGATATTGCAAGCCCAGGATCGCGCGGCCGGATTCTGGTCATTGCCACACGCGAAGACGTGACGATGCTGCGGGAAGTGCTGCAGGTGCTAGGCGATTGATGAACGAGTAAGCATGACCGGGGAGGCCGACAACCGCTTGGGCCAGCATCACGGCGGCGCCGTAGCAGAAGCCGATCGCCGCGGCACTGGCGTCGACGCCGAACATTCCCAGGTTCGCGTTTGGACTTTCAACGCGCGCGGGGCTGCGGCGCCAGCCTGCTTTCGCTTGCCGGCCGCCGTCTCTTGCGGACCGGTGCCTGGTGCGTCGTGCTCACCGGCGTGCTTTCGATTGCCCGCAGGTACCCCCACGATGTCGGTGGCCGTCAGAAACCAATGCCATTTTGGCGGCCTGAATTGGCCGACGGTGGAGTTGCGGGACGCAACTCGCTATGGCATGCCCGCGGCCTGCCGTCGCGGTCACCGGCTCGACGGTGATGAACCACGGCCGCCATCCCTTCTGCAGAGGGGTCCATCATTCGTAAGTCATTACCAGCAAGGCAAGTTCAAAGGCGCCAATTGGCGCCTTTGACGTCGATTGGTGGCGCGGCCAGGCGGCCGCAGTATGACACGTCAATCCGTGAGGAACGAGGAGTGGGAAGCCCGAGCCCAGTGGGCAGACGGCAGGGACGGGACGGCCGGTGTTCGCTAGAAAATTAACATGAAAACGGGGCAACGTGAAACCGGGGCACCCGCGCAGTGGGTCGCGTGCAAGCGCGAGGGCATCTAACGGACAAAAAAGACCCCAAACATCCCATATCGCCCAATCATGCAATCAGTTGCGGACAGTTGCGGACAGTTGCGGACAGTTGCGGACAGTTGCGGACAGTTGCGGACAGTTGCGGACAGTTGCGGACAGTTGCGGACA
>DATLQY010000620.1:0-2650 GCA_035534975.1 Pirellulales bacterium | reverse complement strand
GCGAGCGCCAGGCGTTTCCGTGGGAGCGCGCCGGCGGGATTTGCCATGCCACCGGATTGCCCGGTGGTTGCTGACTTTGGCTACTACTCAGGGCGCCCTCCACTGTTTTTTTCGTCCGCCGCATTGCCCGGCCTTCGAAGGCGGCGGCCGGGCAATGCGGCAGGGGTAAGAATGGTGCGGGAGCATACCGCTTTGGACCGCGGCGAATCAAGAGTACAATCATCGAAAACAGGATTTCACCCATGCAACTTGTCATTCATCCCGCCGTCGAGCCCGAACGCTTGCGGCGGATCGTCGCGGCCGCCGGGCCGATGAGTGTCGTGAACGCGGCCACCGAGGCCGAAGCCATCCGCGAGATTGTCGCCGCCGACGCTTTTTTCGGCAAGCTATCGCCTTCGCTTCTGGCGGCGGCCAACGAGCTGCGCTGGGTGCAGTCGCCCACGGCCAGTTTGGAACACTTTCTGTTCCCGGAGCTCATCGCCCATTCGTGCGTGCTCACCAACATGCGGGGTCTCTTCTCGGATGTGATCGCCGACCATGTGCTGGGTTACGTCATTTGTTTCGCCAGGAATTTTCATCATTACATCCGCAATCAACTGGCCGCGCGGTGGGAGCCGGTCGGCGGCGAGGAGGCGCGATCGACGTTCACCGCCGGGCCGGGCACGGTCAGCGCCATCGACCGGGCACACCGGCACCTGGCCGATATGACGCTGGGAGTCGTGGGCCTTGGGCAGATCGGCGCGGAAATTGCCCGCCGCGCGCTGGCCTTCGGCATGCGAGTCGTGGCGGTTGATCCCGTGCGGACCTCCGCGCCGGCGGGTGTGGCCGCGTTGTGGCCGGTCGAAGGCCTGAATGAGTTGCTGGCCGAAAGCGACTTCGTCGTGATCGCGGCCCCCCACACGCCGGCGACGTCCGGCTTGTTCCGGCGCGAGCAATTCCAGCGGATGAAACCGAGCGCCTACCTGATCAACATCGGCCGCGGCGCGATCGTCGACCTGGCCGATTTGACCGCTGCTCTCGACGCCGGCGAAATCGCCGGCGCCGGACTCGACGTATTCGAGATCGAGCCGCTGCCGCCCGACCATCCACTTTGGAAGAACCCCGACGTGATCCTCACACCCCACGTCGCCGGCACATCGCCGCGGATCGCCGAGCGGCACCTCGCCGTGCTCCTGGAGAACATCGGCCGGTTCGTGCGGGGAGAATCGATGATCAACATCGTCGACAAGACCCGCTGGTTTTAAAACAAACGAAAAAGGAGAAATACGGTGCCCCAGGAGATTCGCAATCGCATCATCCGGGAAGCGACGCCCGAAGAAAAAGCGCGGCACGAAACGATTCGACAGGAAATCGAGAAAGAGCTGCCGGAATTGAAACAGTGGGCTCGGGTAGCGGCGACTCGACATCGAGAGCGCATCGTCGTTGGCACGGTTTTTTCCGCGCAGGAATCCAATGTCCTGAAAGCCATCGATGACTACGCGACGAAGCACCCTGGAGAGCCGCGGCGCCGTCGTCCGTGAGGCATTGTCTCGGCTCCTGGGCATCGAGGTTCTCCCGAAGTGAAATTCGAACTGCTATTGCCAGAATCGGCAACCTGGGCCAAATTGGCCGCATGAGAATGGATTCTTCCTTGCTCCCGGCGGAATTGGAGTCGGTGCCGGCCGGCAATGTCCGGCGCGCGGTAGCCGCACCGTGGCGATCGCTCGCCGTGCTCCAGTCGCCCGAGCGCCCGCCGCGCGACCGCCGCGACGCCTCGGCCCGAATCTCGGTCGTGCTGTCGTTCTTCAACGAGGAGGAAGTCCTCGTCGAGCTGGTTCGCCGATTGCGCGCGGTGTTCGACCAATTGATCGCCGCGGGCAAAATCGCCGAATACGAGCTGATCTTCGTCAACGACGCCTCGACCGACGACTCCGAACGCATCCTCCGCCAGGCGGCGCTCGAACGGCCCGACGTCAAGCTGATCAACACGTCGCGCAACTTCGGCGTTTCGCCCTGCGTGTTGGCCGGCATGCTCCATGCCGCGGGCGACGCGGTGGTCTATATGGACGCCGACCTGCAAGACCCGCCCGAGGTGATCGCCGAACTGGTGCGGGCTTGGAAGTCAGACCCGCAAGTCGAGGTCGTCCACACGGTACGCCGTTCGCGGGCCGGTGAGTCGCTCGTCAAATTGGCGATTACCCGCTTGGGCTACGCCGTCCTGCGGGCCGTCTCCACGATCGACCTGCCGCTGGAGGCGGGCGACTTCAAGCTCTTGTCGCGCCGCGCGGTCGATCAGGTGACACGGTTCGGCGAAAAGCGCCCTTTCCTGCGAGGTTTGGTCTGCTGGATCGGTTTCAAGCGCGCGGTCGTCCACTATCATCGCCAGGCGAGGCACTCGGGAACGACCAAGTTTCGCGTCTTGGGTCTGAAAGTGATCCGAAACTTCATCGACTCGGCGATGATTTCATTCTCCGACGTGCCGCTCAAGGTCTCGGCCGCGCTGGGCATGTTCTTTTCGATCGGCGCTTTGGTGTATATGTTCTGGGTGCTCTTCGAGTGGTCGCGCGGGCAGGCGATTCCAGGCTGGTCGGCCACGATGGTCGCCGTGTTGTTCCTGGGGGGAGTGCAATTGCTCTCGATCGGCGTGCTGGGCACGTACATCAGCTCGATC
>DATLQY010000619.1:0-13807 GCA_035534975.1 Pirellulales bacterium | reverse complement strand
GCTGCCTGCGGCAGCGTGGAGCCGGGCCACGGGAGGGACGGCGGGCTTTGCAGGTTGCCGTGCTAGCCTGAAAAACTGCTTCACCTGCCAGGCAAGCTGGCGAGGGGTCGCTGCAAAAGATGTGTAGAACAACGAGGGCTGCGCCCTAGGCTTTCGAATGACGCCGCGTTGCGGCTACGCGCAACCCACGCCGTCCCAAGAAGGCGGCGGCCGCCGCCCGCAGCGCAAGGTTGCGGCTACGCGCAACCAACTCCGTCCCAAGAAGGACGGTTTGAGCCAGGTGCGAAAGCCCCTCTGTAGTGGGGTGAGCCGCGCGCAAGTCGTTACCAGTAAGGCAAGTCCAGAGTGGCCAATTGGCCCCTCTGAGTCGTGACGCGCCGGCTGATGCAGGGTGGAGTTGCCGCGCAGTCGCCGCGGCTCACGACTCCAACGCATTGCCGTGGCTGCGACAGCGACGACATAGCGATCGAGCAGCACGGTCACGGAGAAGGGGGAACCGGTTGCGCGCAGTCCGCATCCCTCGAACTCGGTTTGCCAAAAAAAGCGTCTGGGGCAGGTCCTTTCGGTCCTGCACGAGGCGCATAGCGTCTCTCCCAGTCGCGCTGTTATTATTGGCCTTTGCGCTGTAACTGGTCAAGCCGATCCACGGCCCACATTTACCGGAAGGGAGCCTGTCCGAGTTCAGAAATGCAGCTAGCGACCCACGGATAGCGAGGCAATACCACAGATGGATGAAACCTATCCGTCGCAAGTCATCCGTGGGATTGCCACGCTATCCGTGGGTGTTTTTTTGGTCGAGCACCTACGTGCATCAAGAATGGCCTGCTCGGCCACCTCCGTGTCCTCCGAGTTCTCTGTGGCCAGATTCCTGACGCCACCTAGAATCTTCGGTGTCCCTAACGCCTTCGTCCCCGAGTCACCGGGGAGCTTACGCCGGGGCACCCGCACAGCGGGTCGGCTCGCCTTTACGTCAAAAGCGCACGAAACCGAGCGCTTTGATCGAAATCGTGCGCTTTTTTTGGGGAATTATACCTGCCCATGGTTATACCGCGCGCGGACGGAAATCGGTTGGTGGGCGGTGCCCACCCTGCGGGAGAGATCCGCACATGTCACCGTTTTCGCAGATTCGTTTTGGAAAGTTTGGCATTTCTGCGAAATCTGCACAATCTGTCGATCAAGACGCATGCCCGTTGAGTTGCGGCCGAGCGGGGCGAGGTCGTGTTACGAATCAACGAAGTTCACACGCTTCGAATTCTTCGAAATGCCGGCGGGCAGCTTGACTTGCCAGGTCTCCCGGTGATCATCGATGTACATCACCAGTTCGGCCTCGCACGGAGGATGGTCGATCGCGTCCATCAGAATGCACCAGTTGGGCGCGACCTGGGCCAACTGGAGCGTCGTGCCGTTCAATTTCAGTTCCAGCCGCACGTTGGATGAGTAACCGTTGGCAGGGGGGTTCATGGCTTACTCGCATCTCGAAGCAGAGGACCGCGCCCAGAAGTTCGCGGCGAAACAGGGGCTAACTCTGGGTCAATCGTTGGGCTTTGGCGTCCACGGCCGCGTTTGGGCCACGGACTGCAAGTCGGCCGTCAAAGCCTTCGCGCCAGACCGTCCGCATTATGCCCGAGAACGTGATATCTATCTACGCCTTGAAGAGCGGTCCGTGAGCGAGATCCGCGGTTTCCACGTTCCGCAACTGTTGGGTTTCGACGACGAGCTTTGGATCATCGAGATGTCGATCGTCCGGCCGCCGTTCGCGCTCGATTTCGCCGGCGCGTACCTCGACGAGCGGCCCGACTTCTCCGAGGAAACCTGGGCCGAATGGGAAACGGACAAGCAAGAGCAATTCGGGGCGAACTGGCCGCACGTGCGGCTGGTGCTGGCCGCTTTCGAGCGGTACGGAATCTTCATAAGCGACGTGACCCCGAACAACATCCGATTTGCGGAGGAAGCCAGCAACCCGTGAGGGCTCGCAAATCCGCGACCAGAAGCCGAGGCCCCATTGAAATCGACGAACCGCCGCGGCCGGAGGGCGGGTTCGTCGAAGAGATCGCGGTGTAGGAATTCAGACAACCGCAAACCCCCCACGGAGTGTCGGGCCTACTGAGCGACGTGGCCACGAGGATGACGACCCGGACCAGCTCGCCTGGCAAGCCGGGTGGCGCCCTTTCAGGGCTGACGACCACATTGCGGTGACGAGCACCTAGGGCTGCGCCGGCTGCGCCCTAGGCTTTCGAATGACGCCGCGTTGCGGCTACGCGCAACCCACGCCGTCCCAAGAAGGACGGTTTGAGCCAGGTGCGAATGCCCCGCTGTAGCGGGGGGAACCGTGCGCAAGTCGTTGCAGATAAGGCGAGTCCAAAGGTGCCAATTGGCACCTTTGAGTCGTGACGCGCTGGCCGATGCGGGATGGAATTGCCGGCTGTGGCCGCGGCCCAAAAGCGCACGAAAACGAGCGCTTTGATCGAAATCGCGCGCTTTTTTTTGGGAATTATACCTGCCCATGGTTATACCTCGCGCGGCCGGAAATGAGACCTAACTTCGAGCGATCCCGCCTTTCGCCGGCCTTGTCCAGTTTGTGAATCTGCGAAATCCGCGTAATCTGTGGATCGACACGCCATGCTATCATTCGCCGGCGTTTTTCGCCCATTCCCGAAAAATCGGCGTGGTCAGAAAACGGCCGAGCGAGTACCATGCCGCCCCTTCAGGATTCTAGATGGCCCGGTCGGATCATTTGGTCGCCGTGATTGAAAGGAATTGACATGTCGCCGACACCATCGACCCGCACGCCGGCGGGCCGTTCCGTGAACTTTCACGCCGCGCTATGGTCGTGGTCGTTTGCCGCGCCGCTGGTGTTCTTCGTCGCCGCGACGGCGGGCTGCCAAAGCGACCGTAATTCCCGCCGCCTGCCGCCCGAACAAGAGTTGACGAATTACTCCGACGAGACGCCTAAGACGAACGTCGACCCGAGACGAATGTCGCCGGAGCAACTTGAAGTTCGCGACGGCACCAAAGCGATCAAGGACGTCGAGGAAAACGGCGTGAAAATCAAGGATGAATAAGCCCAGCGTGGCGTTCCCTTGCGGCGCACACGACGCTCAATCGAGTACGTACTCGGAGCCGGCGGCGTCTTCGTGCCGGATCTCATCGACCGGCTGCTTGCGACCCTCGCCGGCGTACAAGCGGTTGGGGCAGTTGATCACCCAACCGGGCCGATCGCCGATGCAACGGTAGGCATGCACCACACCGGGCGGGACCAAAACGGCCTGGCGGTTCGACTCACCCACGACCACGGTCTGCCGCCTTCGGAACGTGGGCGAAGCGGGCCGGGCGTCCCAGAGATAGAGCTTGAAGTCGCCCGGACCCAGGAACACGAAGTAGTCCGATTGGTCGACGTGCTCGTGCGGCCCCCGCGCCACACCCGGCAACGTTTCGCTCACGTAGCCCATCCGCGGGCGATCGTCGGCGGCCAACTCGTCGTCGCGAAACAACTCGACCAACCAGCCGCGCGCGTCGCCGAACTTCTGGAGCGCCTTGAAGACCACGCCCTCGATCGTACACATATCGTGCATTTGCATTCATTCCTGCGAGAGTTGCCGCTCGACCATCATTCGTAACTCGCCGACGCGCTCGAGGTCGATCCCTTCCGGCTCGTGGGCCACGAGCCACTCGATGTCTTCCAGGGCGCCGCGCCCTTCACCGGAGCGAAAACGGTAGACGGCGCGGTACATCCGGTCATCGGCCGAGTCGGGCTCGATGGCCACTGCGGCGTCGAGATAGCGCAACACACCGGGCACGTCCTCGGCCCGTCCGGCGATGTCGCGGAGATTGTGCAACATTCGCACCAGGATCGCCCGTTGCTCGATCGGCCGCAACCAGCGGTCGTCGAGCGGCCGGCCGGTGGCGGCCTGCACGATCTGGCCCGCCTGCTGTCGCGTCATCGGTTGCCCGGAGTCGAAGACGTCGATCAGTTGCCCCTCGTGCTCGTCTTTTCCATCGCCCTCGGGCGGCACGTGCATCACCACGAAGTGTCCCGGCAGGCCGATGCCGACCACGTTCAGCCCGATGCGGCGCGCGAACTCCATGTAGAGCAGCGAGAGGGTGATCGGCAGCCCCTCGCGGTCGTCGAGCACTTCGTTGACGTACGAATTGGCCCGGTTGTAGTAGTCGGCGCGGCTGCCGTGAAAGCCGTTGGTCGCGAACATGTAGTCGTTCAACGCGGCGAGTTTGGCCTTGTCGTCCGCGTCGGGCGGCAGCCTGGCGCGAAGCTCTTCGGCCATGCGGTCGAATTCACGGCGATAGGCGTCGACGTCGATCTCTTCGTTGTCGAGTCTCGCCAACAAGAGCGCCGCGTGGAACTGGTCGATCTCCTGCTGGGGCTTCTCGCCCGGGCGACCCAGCGCGGCAAGCAGTTCGTCCAGAACACGACGCTGGTACACGGCCGCCGCGAGCCGCCGCAATTGGGCCGCTTGCTGCTCCAGCCGTTTTGCGCTGTCGCGCAGCACCAGCTCCGCGGGCGCGGCGTCGGACGCGAGCTTGTCGATGATCTCACCGGCCAAAGGGCCGCTATGCGAAACGTTCTCGACCAGCTTCTCGACGCGGGCCACCAGCTCTTCGGCCGGCTGGCTGGAGGGGACCTCCTTGGCCAGGCGGAAATGTTTGAATTCGGCGCGCGTCGCGCGGAATTTGGCCAGGCCGGCGCGACCTGTTCCCGCGCGCACCTGGTCCGACTCGAAGGCAAGCCGATCGTTGACGTAACAGAGCACTTTGTCGGGTTCGACCCGCACCTTGAGCGTGTTCCAGTCGCCGGCGTGATAATGAGCGCTCGCTTCGTCTCGCAACACCTGCCAACTCGTCACATCGGGCCCGTCGAAGCGGCTCAATCGCAACTTCCCAGCGCTGGCGTAGAAGCCGTAGTGTTTGTCGCCGCCGTCGCTGTCGAAGGCCAATCCCGCCGCTCCGGCCTCATCGTCGAGCTTGACCACGACCGCGAGCTCGTACGGCGCCGGAGGGACGGCTTGCCTGGAAAGGCACAACGACCGGCCGCCGAAGCCCGCTCCCATACCCTCGACCACGATCTTGCCCGCGCGCCCGCGCCAGCGCGCGCCGAACAGCGGCGACCATTGTTCGCTCGACAAGTTTCCGATCAACAGCCAACGCTCGATCGGCACTGGGTTCGGCCGCTCCAAGAGCGGCTTCAAGCGGTTCACCGGCACGGCGAAGCCCAGGTTGGCCGTGACCAGCGACTTCATCGTCAGCAATCCATGCACGCGGCCTTGCATGTCCAAGAGGGGCCCGCCGCTGTTGCCGGGCTCGATGGGGATCGCCAACTGGATCATCGTCCGCCCGCCGATCTCGGGTTTGCCCGACACGACGCCGGCCACCACGCTGTGCGTGAGTCCGCGCGGGTTGCCCAAGGCAACGACCGACTGGCCTTGCTTGAGCCTGTCGGAATCGCCCAGTTCGAGCACGGGCAAGCCCTCGGCGGCGATCCGCACCAGCGCCAGATCGGCGGCGCGGTCGGTCGCATGGATCGTGGTCACGTCGTACCGTTTGCCGTCGTCCAACTGCACGGCAATCGGGCGGCCCTCGCCGATCACGTGCAGATTGGTGGCGATCAAGCCATCGGCGCCGACGATGAAGCCGGTGCCGAGCCCTTCTCGTTTTCCGTCCCGTCCGGTGTAAGTGATGATCACCACGGATTTGCGCGCCGACTCCGCAAGCTCTTGCACCCGTTCGGCTTTCGGCCCGGCTTCGGCCTCCTCGGCAACGTCGGTGTCCGGCGTCGTCGCCGCATCGGGCGGAGTCTTCTTGACGGCGGCCGGAGCGGGTTCGTCGCTACGAGCGATCGCGGCCAGGCCCAGCGTGTGGCTCGCGAAGACCGCCAGAGCTAGAGCGTGGGACAGGTTTCCAAGGGGCCATAAACAAAAACAATGTAAACGGCAGGTTGGAAACCTGCCCCACGGTTGCGGCCAGCGGCGGGCCATGCGACGGCTCCTCTCGATCTGGGTTGAACGTGCGGCAGGTTCTATCCTAGCCTATCGTTGGGCCGTTGAAAATCATGGATCGAATGGCCCATCGGGGGGATCGGTCTGCTATACTCGTGTTGCTATCGTATGGGGGGGACAACGTCAGGCCGTCGAGCGCCCTCGGCCGGGTATGACATCTTTGAGCATAGCGAGACCATCACGTGAGTAAACGAGCGGAGCAAACCAAGACGGAACCCAAGAAGACCGAGCCGAAAAAGACGGAATCCAAGAAGCCCGAGCCCAAGAAGCCCGAGCCCAAGAAGCCCGAGCCGAAGAAGCCCGAGCCCAAGAAGCCCGAGCCGAAGAAGACGGAGCTGAAGTCGGAACCCGAGCCGATGCCCATCCGGCTGCTAATTGCGGACGATCACGAAGTGGTGCGGTCGGGGCTGCGGAGCATCGTCAACGGAACCGACATTACGATCGTGGCTGAAGCCGCTAGCGGCGACGAAGCGGTGCGGCTGGTGGAAAAACGCACCGACATCGATGTGGCCCTGCTCGACATTCGCATGCCCGACAGCGACGGGCTCAACGCCTTGGGCCGCATCAAGCTGGTCAAGCCCAACCTGCCCGTGTTGATGTTTTCGACCTACGATAACCCCACCTACGTAGCCCGCGCCGTGGCGCTGGGCGCCGCCGGCTACCTGCTGAAGGGCATGAACCGCGACGAGCTGCTGAACTCGATCCGGAACGTGGCCAAGGGCGGCAACGCTTGGACCCGCGAGGAATTGCGCCGCGTCACCGGCGCTTTGGCGACGCCGCGCGTGGGCGGCGATATCGAGGTTCCGTTGACCCAGCGCGAGAGCGAAGTCCTGCGTCAACTGGCCTTCGGCCTGACCAACAAGGAAATCGCCGGAGCGCTGGGCATCAGTTATGAAACGGTCAAGGAACACGTCCAGCACGTGCTGCGCAAGATCGGCGTCGCCGACCGCACGCAAGCCGCCGTCTGGGCCGTGCGGAAGGGGTTGGTCTGAACATGTCCAAGCCCACCGACATCCGGATCGTCAACGTCGCCGCCGAAACCGAGCGGTTCGATTTTCGCGCGCCGATCAAGTTCGGCGGTCGCGTGGTGATCGACGCGGTCTTGCTGCACGTTACGATCGACGTCGAAACCCGCGACGGGCGCCGCGGGCGGGGCTTCGGGTCGATGCCGGTCAGCAATATCTGGGGTTGGCCCACGCGCGACCTGCCGGCCGAGGCCACGCTGGCCGCGATGACCGAATTGGGGCTGCGTTTGGCACGCGAGGCGGGCCAGTACCAGGGTACCGGCCACCCGCTCGACATCACCCGCGACCTGGCCGAATCGCACCATGCGGCGGCCGACGAAATCACCCGCGCGGCCGGGCTGACGGAGGCCATGCCGCGGCTGGCGCAAATGGTGGTGGCGAGTCCCGTCGAGGCCGCGGTACACGATGCCTTCGGCAAGACGCTGGGATTGAACGCCTACAACGCTTTGGGACCGGAGTTCGTCAGCCGCGACCTGGCGGCCTACCTGAACGACGACTTCGCCGGCGAGTACCTCGACCGCTACACGCTTCGCGAGCCCAAGCCGCGAATGCCTTTGTACCATCTCGTCGGCGCGCTCGACCCATTGACCGCCGACGACGTCAAATCGCCCATCGGCGACGGACTGCCCGAAACGCTGCCCGAGTGGATCGCGGCCGACGGTTTGACGCACCTCAAGATCAAGCTCAACGGCGACGACCTCGCTTGGGACGTGGAACGCGTGGTGGAAGTCGAGCGCGTGGCGCTTGCCGCACAACAAGCGCGCGGATGTACGCAATGGAACTATTCGCTCGACTTCAATGAACGCTGCGCCAACGTCGATTACGTGCTCGACTTCCTGGCGCGCGTGCGCGAACGTTCCCCGCGGGCGCTATCGCGCGTACACTACATCGAGCAGCCGACGCACCGTGATTTGAAGGCCAATCCGGCGAACCGCATGCACGCCGCGGCCAAGATCAAGCCGGTGGTCATTGACGAATCGCTGATCGATCTGGAGAGCTTGCTGTTGTGCCGCGAGATGGGTTATTCGGGCGTGGCGCTGAAGGCCTGCAAGGGGCAGACCGAGGCGCTGTTGATGGGCGCCGCGGCCCAGAAATACGGAATGTTCCTCTGCGTGCAGGATCTGACCTGCCCGGGCGCGTCATTCCTGCACTCGGCAAGCCTGGCCGCCCGGATTCCGACGGTGGCCGCCATCGAGGGCAATTCGCGGCAATACTGTCCGGCAGGCAACGCCGGCTGGCGCGACCGGTTTCCCACCATGTTCCGCGTCATCGACGGCACGATCGGCACCGCGGTGCTGAACGGGCCGGGCCTGGGGTTTTGACGCGGCCTTGAGCCGCCAACGCCAAGACGCCGACAGCTTCAGTCAGACAGAGAAGACTCGGCCCCTTCGATCATCGACCGCCAATAGCCCGGTACGCCGCGGTAGGCGGCCTGGTAACAGGTTTCCAACGGAACATCGATGTAGACTTCAGAGTGCAGGAACAGTGGCATGTCGGGAAGGCAATCGCCGACGGCGACATGCTCCAAATAGACGACCGGCTGCGTGACGGCCACAAAGGACGCCAGCGTCAGCGGCTTTTCCGGTGGTACGTCGTAGGGTTCCTGTTCCAGCATCTTCCAGACGGCTGCGGGCATTCCCCGCGGGTCGTACGCTCGGGGCGGGAACAAATCGATGACCAGCACGTGGCAGTCATGCGACAAGGACGAACACGCCTTTTCGACGAACGCCGCAACGCTTTCCACCCTGTCCTTATTGGCTGGCGAAACGACTTCGGCCAGAGCGACAACACGATGGCCGGCCGTGTTTCGAATCGTCAAGGTGCGGCGAGCGAGACGCGACCCGGAGGAAGCGACCAATTTCCGGCTGACGCGCGGCGGTCTTTCGGCCACTGCCACCGAACCGCTTCCGTGGGGCAACCCATTGGCGCCGGGAACGGTCGTATCCAACGTCAGAATATCGGCTACCGCTGTGCCGAAGTGCTGCTCGCTCTGCGCGTAATAGCCATCGGGGAGGATTCCGCCGTTGAGCGTTTCCTTCAAGTGGATGATCCACGAGTTGTGAAAATCGTGAAACGTTCCAGCGTTGACTCGTGTCCAATCGTGAACGGGCATGACCGAGGGTCCTCGTAAACGTAACAACATTGATTCTACACCGCGTCGGCACCCTCCGTGAAGCCAACGCCCCGAATTTCGCGGCCCGCGACGCGGTTTGAACCACGTAAGGGCCAGATATTGGACCCATCGTTTCAGCCCTGCACTTGGCGGTCCATTACGTTTCGTTATATTATGGGATGAATCAGGTTACTTACCACCGAATGCACGCGCAGCGGTCGCCAAGCAGTTCGTATGATCGACGTTGGCACTTTTTCAACACGGACTTGCGGCGGTTTCGGCCGCCGATCGTTTTTGCGACTAGGTAGCTCGTTGCCCTTGGTGCTGGGAGCGTCGAGCAGTATTGCCCTGGGGTCGCAGCCGGCGAAGGCGAAGTCGGTGATCTTCGTCTTTCTGTGGGGCGCTCCGAGTCATCTTGATACTTGCGATCCCAAACCGGACGCACCCGCGGAATTCCGTGGTCCTTTCGGTGTCATTCCGACTCGTACCCCAGGCGTGTCGTTTACGGAATTGATCCCACGCATCGCTGTCCGTAGCGACCGTTTCTCGCTGGTCCGCACGCACGTCACGACGGCGCCGGGACATCCCGATGCGGGTACGGTCGCGCTGACTGGGTTTCCTGAATTGCCGACGCCCGTGCAGCCCAACTTCGGCTCGATCGTCGCGAAAGCACGCGGCAACCGAGGAGTTTTGCCGTCGTTCTTCTCGATCGCACGTGGTGTGGTGATGGATGGCGGCCGGCGCATCGAAGGATACGGCGGCGGTACGCTTTCGCAAGCCCACGACCCTTTCCTTGTCGGTTGCACGGAATCCGGTGACGTTGACTTCCCGGCGCTCAAACTGCTCGACGGGCTCAACCCTTTGCGCATCGAGGACCGTCACCGACTACTGGTTCAGCTCGACGCGGCGGCGCGCCGCGCGGAGCAGGAAGGGGTCAAATCCTGGAACCGAAATGCGCAATCGGCCTACGATCTGCTGCTCGATCCGGCGGCGCGGCAGGCGTTCGATCTAACCCGCGAAACCGACGAGGTTCGCGGGCGGTACGGCTACACGACGTTTGGCCAGAGCAGTCTCTTGGCACGACGCCTGGTCGAGGCGGGGGTGGCGTATGTCCAATTGAATTACAGCCGCCACGTCGAGGCACTGAACCCGGGTTTCGAATTCGGCTGGGACACGCACATCTACAATTTCGAACTGCTGCAAGACCAACTGTGCCCGATCCTCGATCGCGCCTTCTCGGCGCTTTTGGACGATCTCTATGAGCGGGGCCTGATCGACGACACACTGGTCGTGATGATGGGCGAGTTTGGACGAACGCCCAAGATCACCCCGCGCGCGGCGCGCGACCACTGGCCACCCTGTTACTTCTCGATCTGGGCCGGCGGCGGCGTACAACCGGGCCGGGTCATCGGCAGCAGCGACAAGCGGGGCGAACACCCACTCGGAGAGCCTGTCTCACCACTTATGGTTGGTACAACGATCGCGCACCTGGCCGGCCTGGACACTCAAGCTCGTGCCGAAATGAACGTATTGGCAGGCGGAAAACTCATCGATGCATTGCTCTAGCTCCTCGTCGACGGTGATTCTCTGCGCCCTTTTTGCCGTCGGTGCGGCCTCACACGCCGCCGAGCCTGAGCAGCTCACGCGCGACGGGCGGTTGAAGTTCACACCCGTGTTTCGTAATGGCGGCAGGGAATTGGTGTTCGTCGAGCTGGTGAACCCGACACTGTACCAACTGCGCAGACTCGTGTTGGCAGATGGAACGAACGAGCCACTGCACGCCAATTCGTCCACGTCCGAATTTGAGCCGGCCTGGTCGACCGACGGCGAATGTTATGCGTTCCTCAAGACGCGCGGCGCGTTGAGCGTCAGCGTCGTCGTGCGCGACAAGCAAGGCGGCGAATTGGGCGAGATTCTGCCCGGTGCCGGGTTTTGCGGCTACCGCAGTCCTGCCTTGGCGCCGGACCATTCTCGGGTGGCCTTTTCCTACGCCGAGCAAGGAACGCAGCAAATCATCTCGGCCGGGCTTGACGGCGGCGACCGCAAGCCGTTGACCGATTCGCGAGGCATCAACAGTTGGCCGTCGTACTCGTCCGACGGGCGGTCGATCGTGTTCGGTTCCAGTCGCGATGGCAATTTCGAGATATACCGGATGAATGCCGACGGGGCGGACGTGCGGCGGCTGACGGACCATCCGTTTCAAGATATCCGGCCGCGCTACTCGCCCGATGGCAGGCAAATTGCGTTCACGAGCCACCGCGACGGCAATGCCGAGATTTACATGATGAACGCAGATGGCTCAATCCTGCGCCGTGTCACTGAAAGCGCTGAACGCGACGACTATGCTGAGTGGCACCCCGATGGCGAGCGACTGGTCATCGTCAGCGAGCGACATGGTAAAACCGATCTGTACATTATCGGCGTGCCGCCACGCTAGATGATTTCCCAGAGTTCGCGGAGCCTTGTCGATCGCGGGTGGAGTGGCGAGCCCCGCTCTTGCGTTCGTTGTCCCCGCAGGTCAAGCTGGCAGACGTACCCGAGCCTCATGCCAGGATTGCGAGTCGAAAGCGATGTGCAAAACGATATGCGACAAATTGATGATCGTATTCGTCAGCTCAATCTGCCTGCTCGCGGCGAGCGGCCTGGCCGAGGAAGTAACGTACCCACTCAAGGTGAGTGAGAATGGGAGGTACTTCGTTGATCAGAAGGACAAGCCCGTCTTCTGGCTGGGAACGACCCAGTGGCAAATCTTCCGGGACAATACGCTAGAGGAAGCCACGACGATCCTTCGCGACGCGAAGCGCAAGGAGTTTGCCTTCGTCCAGGCGATGCTCCTGGGTCCCGGCGACGGCACACGGCCAAATGTCCACGGTGAAAAACCGTGGTCGAGCGTCGATCCGCTGACGCCGAACGAGGCGTACTTCCAGAACGTCGATTCCGTCATCCAATGTGCCCGCGAAAACAACGTGGTCATTTCGCTGACCCTCTACCATCAGCGGTGGCGCAACTTGACCACGGTGAAGAACGCGCGGGGCTGGGCTAAATGGCTTGCCCAACGCTACAAGGACGTGCCGACGATCGTCTGGTCGATGACCCCCGAGGCGAAGCCGGCGTTCCTGCTCGTGCTCAGGGAGCTGGCCGCGGGTTTGGCGGAAGGGGACGGCGGTTCCCATCTCATCACCTTCAAGCCCGACCCGGCCCCCTATTCCTCCGGCTTCGCCCACGACGAGCGCTGGCTCGATTTCAACTCCATTCAGACCTGGAAGAGCGTGGCGCTGATTTACCCCATGGTGACCAACGACTATTGGCGAGAGCCGGCCAAGCCCGTTTTGATGGCCGAGGGAGCCTATGAAGCGGGCACGGAATATGGCTTTGACGTGACCCCGCTTTGGGTTCGCCGGCAGGCGTACTACTCGTACCTGTGCGGGGGCCATTTCACGTACGGGCACAACGATAGCTGGCGCGTGCTACCCACGTGGCGGGCCTCGCTCGACGCGCCCGGCGCAATCCAGATGGGCATTGTCAAGCGGGTTTTTCTGAGACGAAAGGAGTGGTGGCACCTGGTTCCCGACCAGACCGTGTTTGCCAGCGGGGGGAAGACCGACGGCGAGCAGTTGCACCTGGCGGCACGGCACAAGGATGGCCGCTGGATCGTGGCGTACCTGGGGACCAAGACGTCGTTCGCGATCGAAATGGGCAAACTGGCAGGACCCGGGAAAGCAAACGCGTTTTGGATCGACCCGAGGACGGGCGATTCGACGTCGATGGGAACGATTCCGATCCGCGGCGTGAGGGAGTTCTCGACACCCGAGGGATGGGAAGACGCGCTGTTGGTCCTGGAATCCGTCGGCGACGACGGCGAGTGAGCAAGCGTACTTGGCACGATAGGAGGCTGAACGATGCGAAACCCGTCAGCGCCGCGCGCGCGTTCGCGCCGCGTTTTCCTCAAGCGTTCCACGGCGGTCACGGCCGCCGGGCTGCTGGGCGCTGAACCGGGTGGCTGGATTTCGTCCGCCGCGGCGGATGAACCGCCTCACGACGCGGCGCGCCTGGTGCCGGGCAAGGACCACGCCCTGCTGGTGCATAACGCCAAAATGCTCGAAATCGAAACTCCGCTGGCGGCGCTCGGCGATCATGAACTTACGCCCAAGTCATTGCTCTTCGTCCGCAATAACCAGGAACTGGCCGACACACGATCGCTCGCGGGCAAAGGCATCGACCATTGGCCGATTGAGATCGCCGGCCTGGTTGAAAACCCACGCACCGTCTTGCTCGAAGACCTGGCGCGACGGGAACAGATCGAGGTCGAAATGGTGTTGCAATGCTCGGGCAACGGGCGAGCGCTCTTCGCGCGGAGTGCGAAGGTCAAGGGCACGCCGTGGCGGCACGGGGCCGTGGGAAATGTGCGCTTCCGGGGCGTGCCACTCGCCAGCCTGATCGAAAGCCTTGACCTAGGCATCGCACCCGCCGCGGCGTTCCTCACGGCCGAAGGGCGCGACGGGCCGGCGGAGGCAGGCAGCGCCGATTTCGAGCACAGCATTCCGCTGGCCGACGCCTTGGCCCGTTCGATCGTGGCACTGCAGATGAACGGCGAGGCGATCCCGGCGGTCCACGGCGGCCCGGCGCGACTGGTCACGCCCGGCTACTATGGCACGATGCAC
>DATLQY010000618.1:0-13991 GCA_035534975.1 Pirellulales bacterium | reverse complement strand
ATGAAGGATGAAGGATGAAGGATGAAAAAAAGGCCCCAGATGGTATGTCCTTCTCCAAGTTTGGTTGCGGCCAGCACACGAATGTAGCGGAATTCGTGAGAATTCCGATTGTCGAAGGCGGACGGTCTGAACTCTTACGAGTTCAGCTACACGAGTAGTTACGGCATGGCCTGGGCGTCGCGGATGAACTTCACCTCGGGATTGCCGCCTTTGCCCTCCAGCGTCGGGGGAATGTACCGCTCGGCGCGCGGCCGATTGGGAGCGCGGAAGTTATCGCCTTTTTGCCAAATCGGCCGGTAATCGGGCATGCCGCCTATGACCGCCTCACCAACCATCTGGCAGGGAAACCAGTAGCCGGTTCCGTCGGCGTCTTCCAGATAGAACTCAGGGTAGCAGAATTTCGGCTGCCACACGGTCCGGGCAGGAATTCCACTGGCGCGGCACAACGCGATGAACAGCGCCGTCAGGTCCTCGTGCCCCCCGGTGCGCGCTTTCAACGCGAGCGCGGCGCCTTGCGAATCGACGTCTTCGCTCTTCACGTTGTCGCGGACCCAGCGGTAGATCATCTCGACCTGCTCCCAGGCGCTTTGGCCGCCCGACTTCTTGCCCAGATCCTTGGCCAGCGCCTTGATCTTGCCGCTTTGGCTTTCGATCTTCGGACTGGGCCCCAGGTAGGTGCGGATGTCCTTATGGAGCTTCTTCGAGTCGACCTTGACGAAAATGCTCGTGTCGGCGGGCGGCAAAAGCGCGCGGCGCCGGATTTCGACGGTCAACACGGCACGTGCTTCCTCACCCGCGGGTAGCTCGGGAATGACCAACACGAGCTGTTTCGCCGCGCCAATCATCCGCTCGTCGTGGCTGGCGACGAAGGGTGAATAGTCCTCGGCGACGATCGAGACTTCTTGCTCGGGCCAATCGACGGGCAAGGTGAAGGTGCCGACGATCCCTTCGCAAGGGCCCGAGGCCGCCGTAACCACCAGCCCGATTTGCCACCGCTCGACGACTTCCCGTTCGGGGTCGGGCCGCGGGCCCTTGGTCGCGTCTTCGCCGAACTGGGCCGGCAGCACCGTGGCCAACGCAAGAACCACGATCATTGGCAAAACCGGCATCCGACACATCGGCGGCGCTCCTCAGGGGTGGGCGGCCTCCGAGTTGCCTGCCAGGTGTTCTCCGCGACCACTCAGCGCCAGTCGGCGGGGGTGGTCCTTTGGTGAAGTTTACGTTGTGGTACATCCATTTTATCTCACCTAGCCACCGTTTCCACGCAGATTTCTCCCAGAATGTCCGGAAAGCACCATAAGTGGTGGGCACCGTCCACCATCCTAATTGCGCGCAAGAAAACGCCGAATCGAGTGATCACTGACTATAGAAGACTTGACCAAATTCGGCTAAACTCATGGTTTCTTGAAGCGCCTGCACCATTTGAGTTTTCCGAGCGAAGAATGAATACACCCTGTAGGTCATGCCCGGGTCCCGCGACCCGCCGTGAGTTCTTGACGGCGGGGATGTTGGGGGTCGGCGGAATGGCCATGCCGGATCTACTCCGGCTGCGTGCCCGCGCCGCCGAGCGTGGTGCAACCGTCGATCAGGAGGCTTCGGTCATCTTTGTGTGGATGCCCGGTGGTCCGCCACATATGGATATGTACGACATGAAGCCCAATGAATCCTCGGATTATCGGGGAGCATTCCGTCCGATCAGCACGAAAGTCCCCGGAATGGACGTGTGCGAGCTTATGCCGCGACATGCCGCAATCGCCGATCGGTTCTCCATGGTGCGGTCGATTTCGCACACCTTTGCCGACCACGGTGGCGGCCATAAACGGATGATGACAGGCCGAGTGCCTTTGACTCCCGTCGACACCGTCAACGATGCGCCCGCCACAGGTTCAATCGTGGCCAAATGCCGCGAAAAACGTGACTACGGAATCCCCAATTACGTCTCGATGAACCCTGGCGGCCGGACGGGTGATACCTTTGCGCAGGGGGCCGCTTATTTGGGCCAGGCCTATCTGCCTTTCACGGTCGAAGGCGATCCGTCCGCTCCCAACTTCTCCGTGCCGAACGTCGCCCCGGTGCAAGCCGTTGCGGGACGCATTGATGATCGCACAAGGTTGTTGCGCTCGCTTGACCGCATCGAACGCCAAATCGACGCCTCGCGGATGATGGAGTCGATGGACAAGTTTCAACAGCGCGCGGTCAGCATGCTGACGAGCAGCCGGGCCAGGGACGCCTTCGATCTTTCGCGGGAAAGCGACGAGGCCCGAGATCGCTACGGCCGGCACTGCTGGGGCCAGCGGGCTTTGATGGCTCGACGATTGGTGGAAGCCGGCGTCAGTTTCGTGACCCTCGTCATGGAGAATCCGTACCAGTCTGGAGTTTCCTTTCTCAAACAGGGAGTCTACAACTGGGATTCCCACGCGGTGAACTGCCACATTTGGGACGACTTGCGGGTTCGCTTGCCGATTTACGATCAGGCCGTGACAGCTCTGATCGAAGACGTCTACCAGCGTGGGTTGGACAAGCGGACGCTGATCCTGGTCACCGGCGAATTCGGCCGGACGCCGCGAATTGAAAACTCCATCGGTTCACAGACCGGCGTCATGCATCCCGGACGAGACCACTGGCCCCAGGCGATGTCGCTGATCATGGCGGGCGGCGGGATGCGCACCGGACAAATCGTCGGTTCGACGAATTCCAAGGGGGAGCACCCGGCCGATCGTCCGTTAACGCCCAACGATCTGTGGGCCACGGTCTATAGGCACCTGGGCATCAACGACGACGATTCTTTCCCCGACCATCGCGGACGACCGATGCCCATTCTCCCGTTCGGCGATCCGATTGCGGAACTGACGTAGGTTGCGCTCGTGGGCTGCTTGCGGTTACGCGCCCAAGACTCCCTCAATCGATTCGCCGAGGATCTCGACCATCCGGTCAATCTGGGCTTCGGTCGTGACGTAGCACGGAGCGAGGTTGTAGACGTCGCCGCGGAGCCGTGTGAACAGGCCTCGCTCTTGCGTAGCGGCATGGACGCGGGCACCGACCTTCTCCGCCGGTGGAAACTCGGCCTTCGTCGACTTGTCGGCCACCAGCTCCACGGCGCACATCAGCCCCAGTCCGCGGACGTCGCCGACGTGCGGATGCGAGCTGAGCGTCCGCAAACCACTCAGCAAACGCCGGCCCAACTCGCAGGCCCGCTCGACCAGCCCCTCGCGCTCGATGATTTCGAGGTTGGCCAGCGCCACGGCGCAACCTACCGGGTGCCCGGAATAGGTGAAGGCGTGCATCCAGGTTCGGTCCTCGGCCGCGCCGTCGAGCGCGGCGGCGATGCGGTCGCTGACGCCGATGCCGCCCAGGGGAAAGTAGCCGCTGGTGATTCCCTTGGCGAAGCTGACGATGTCCGGCTCGACGCCGTAGCGCGCCAGACCGAACCACTCGCCCGTCCGGCCGAAGCCGGTGATGACCTCGTCGGCGATCAACAACACCTCGTAGCGGTCGCAGATTTCACGGATGCGCGGCCAGTAATCGTCGGGTGCCACGATCACGCCGCCGGCGCCCTGCACCGGCTCGCCCAGGAACGCGGCGACCGTCTCGGGACCTTCACGCAGGATCGCGGCTTCCAACAAATCGGCGGCTTGCTCGCCGTGGGTGCGTGCATCGTCCGAGGACGTGACTCCTTGAAAGCGGTACGGGTACGGGCTTTCGATGTGGACGAAGCCGGGCGTGCGCGGCTCGAACATCGGCCAGTAGGAAGCGATGCCAGTCGCCGACATGGCGGCCAACGTCACTCCATGATAGCCCCAGACGCGGCTGACGATCTTGGACTTGTCGGGCTTGCCCGCGAGCTTCCAAAGGTAGCGCGCCGTCTTGAAAGCCGATTCGTTCGACTCGGCCCCACCCGAGGTGAAGAAGAAGCGGCTGATGCCGCGGTAACAGATCCCGGCCAGCCGCTCGGCCAGATCGATGGCGGGGCGGTTGCTGCTGCCGGCGTAACTCGAGGCATAGGCCAACTCGCACATTTGGCTTGCCGCGGCGTCGGCCAATTCACGTCGACCGTGGCCGGCGACGACGTTCCAGAGTCCGGCCAGTCCGTCGAGGTACTCCTTGCCGTCCTGGTCGACCAGCACCGCGCCTTGGCCACGGACCCACACGTGGGCCTTGGCCTGCGCCTCGCGGCGGTGAAGCGAGTGGACCAGGTGGGCCTGGTCGCGCGAAAGGTCGTCCAATTTCGGCATGGACGTGATTGTACCCTTTCAAGACGACGATTGCACCGAGTCGGGGCCGGGCGGCCGAGTGGCTACGAACATGTGCGGGCGTGGGCGCGCGTGCGCCGCGTCGAAGACGCGACGGAGAACCAGGCGGCCGAAAAAACGCGGCCGCGCGTGGGCATGGGCCTTGGGGATCGACATGGCACGGTTCCTTTGGTACGACGCCGTTGCGGACGCCGCGGCAGCCAGCCGACTTCGGCGCCACGGCAACCAGGCGCGCCGTGTCCCCCGCGAGGCGCCGTGTTCAGGATGGCACGGCCGCCTCGCGGGCGACGAACGGCGGACTTCGGAGCGGGGGACTCCGAGGAGAATCATTGGGAATACGTCGTAGGGCCGGGCAGGATCTGGCCATCGGCCGGTATCGTTACCGAGGGCGCGTTCTGGCAGGGATCGGCAGAGTAGGTGGGGCTGCTACTGCCGCACGAGCTGCCACGGTTGAACCAGTGAAAGCAGCCACCGGCGCTGGCCGTCAATACCGCCACGGTCGTCAAGATCAATAGCCTTCTCATGGCTCTCCTCTGGTGATTCGGAACAACGGTTGCATTCAGGCGACGCTGTGGATCGAGTCCAGCAACTCTACAACACGCCCGACGATGTGCAAACGCAACGCACGGATTTTTTTCACCAGCCTGCGCAGCTTTTCTTCCGCGGCGGATCCGTGCGTTATTCGCGCGGTCGCGGATCAGAGATTTTGCCAGTGGGAAGTGGTGGCTGGTGGCAGAGCCTAGGCGATGCCCCGGCTTGTGCGGCAGGTTTCCAAGGGGCCATACACCTCGCCTATGGCAGGTTGGAAACCTGCCCCACGAGCGGCGCGCGGAATGAATAGAATGACTCGTTCACACGCTGAGCGTGAAAACGGTTAGGCGGGCTTATGCCGGTCGATTGCCCAGTCGGCTCGGGTCCACGAACGGTCCGCCCATCGCCTACGTCGATAGAGAGGCCGGTGGGAGTCGAACCCACTTTGACCGGGTTGCAGCCGGTTGCCGGGCCGTCTGGCTCCAGCCTCGTGCCCCGGCACCGCCTGCTTCGGCGCCGGACGCAACAGTTACATCGGTCGAAAGGGCGGAATGGCTTCAATTTTCGTGCCCCTTGCGAAAATACGAAACTGCCACATATATTGGGTTCGTTGCGACCGCGATCGTCCCGCGGAACTCGGTCAAGAATTCTTCTTTACGAGGGTCGTACCCATGCATCCTACAAGTCTGTGGTCTGCCGTCATTTCATTTGCTTGGCTGGCGGCTGGTTTTTCTGCGCCGGCAGCGGCTGATGAGCAACGCACCTGGTCCGACAGCACCGGCAAGCACAAAATCAAAGCCGCGTTCGTTTCAGCCGAGAACGGCGTCGTGACGCTGGAAAAGGAAGACGGCACGACGATGGAGATCGAACTGAAGAAGCTTTCCAAGGCCGACCAGAAATTCGTGGCCGAGGCCGTGAAGGCCGCCTCCGACAATCCGTTCAAGACCAAGACGGACGATCCATTCAAGGTAAAAAAAGCGACTCCTGGCAAGTCGGCCGGGCCCGAATCGGCCGAGGACGATTCAGCCCCCGGAGGACCCACGACGGTCGAAGTCGATTGGTCGAATGCCGAGCAGGTGCTGCTGGCCGCGACCGAAACGTGGCAAATTGCCCCTGGCGAGGCCGGTGATCCATTTGCCGCCAAGCCGAAGACTTGCTCTCTGCCGAGAAAGTCGAATTTCTTCGAGGGTATCAAGGGCCTGGCGATCAGTCGCGTGGCGAAGAAAGCCGCCGTGGGAACCATCGTTGCAGCACCAGCCCAGCCCGCCACGACCCGACTGCTGCTTTGCGACCTCACAACCGGCAAGAGTACTCAGCCTGCAAACTCCGAAGGATCGATGGTTCCCCTGGCCCTGCACGATGACGGGCGGCAAGTCGTCATGCGGCGGGAGGATTTTGGTTTTGGCAACCAGGACCGGCTCGAAGTCTGGACGCTCGCCGGGGCGAAGGTCGTAAAGCGGTTGGTGTGGGCGCCGTATGCCGACGCGCAGGGCGCCGGTCGCGACGTGATGTGGGCGGAATTTCTCGACGCCGACCACCTGGCCACTTCAAGTCGGGCGGGCAAGGTGGCGGTCTGGAAATATCCCGCGATCGAGCCGCTATACATGTTTTCGCTGGCCGACGGCGCCGTGCCCGCCTTGAGCCCCGATCGCAAATTGATCGCCTATTCCAACGGGACGGAAGTGGGCCTGTTCGACGTCGCCCAACGGACCGTCGTCGCTCAGCAGGCGATCCCTGAAAAGTTGCAATGGCCATTCCTGGCGTTCAGCCCCTCGGGGCGCAGTTTGGGCTGCGTGGCTTTCGACAAGATCCTGGTGTGGGACGTCGCCACAGGCAAACTCAAGCGCACCATCCCATGCCCTGGCGTACAGATTCACGGCAGCATCGACTTCCCGGACGAGAATTTCATTCTCGGCGGCGGCAAGTTCCTGATTGACCTGGAAAACCAGATCAAGCTGTGGACGTACGAGGGTCACGAACAGGCGCGGTCGGTCGCAGGGTGGACGTTTTTCGGCGTGACCGACGGCGAGCAGAACCCGGGAGCGCTCGTGGCCGCGCAAGTCCCGCACGCCGCGGCCAAGGATCTGTACAAGAAGGCGCTGACCGATCCCAACTTGTTCGTGCTCAAGGCCGGAACCACGGTCAAGTTGAACCTGACCGGCATTCCCGACGCCGCCGAGCGCGACCGCGTGGCCAAGGCGCTGACGGACCGTTTACTCGCCGCCGGCTGCAAAGCCGGCGACAACGGCACGATCGACCTGGTTGCCACAATGGAAGGGCCCAAGGAGCGGCAGGTCTCGTTTTCTCGTTCCGGCGACTACAAAGTGCAGGAGTACATCGGCCGGTTGCGGTTCGTGTACCAGGGCCAGCCGGCGTGGGAAAGCTCGGGAACGAACGTGTCCTTTGTTATTAGCTTGAAGAAAGGCGAGAACATCGGCGACCACCTGCGCTCGCGAGAAAAACCCGACTATGCCTTCTTCGAGCGAGTCGAGTTACCCAAGTTCCTGCAAAAACCGTCCGCCGGGCAAGGTGTTGGGAATTCGCTGACATTGGGCCAATCGAGATTGACGACCGCGGGGCTGAGGTGACTCGGAGACCTCCGCAAATCGCGGTTTCTCACTCGCAGCGCAAGTAAGGCAAGTGGAATACTGGGCCTTGATTGCGCTGCGTGGCTTGGTGTGGGACCAGGAATGATCCGGGCTAGTCGCCGGCATCATCCTTGGCATCCGCCGGTTGGTTGGTTTCCTGCTTGCCATTCAATTTCCTCAGGGCAATTTCGGCTGCGGTATGGGACCAGACGTGCCCGTCGGTTTTGAGCCGCTCGGTGATCGCGGCGACTGATTTCTTGCCGCCGATCTCGGCAAGGATGTGGTAGGCCTGGTAACGTACCTGGTGATCGTCGTCGTCCAGAAGCGCGATCACGGCACTTTCCGCGACGAGCCCCATTTTCTTGAGCGCCGCGGCAGCGTTGTTCCGACTCGTCGTGTCGAGCACCAACTTGGCCAACGCCTTGGCCGATCGTTGGTCGGGTATCCGGCCCAGGGCTTCCATGGTGACCAGCCGAATGCCGAAATCGAGCTGGTCGAGCATCTTGAGCAGGGCCGGCACATTGGCCTTGGTTCCCCAGACGCCCATCGTGCGGATCGCGGCGTCGCGCAGGCCAGCGTTCGAATCGCGCATCAGCGGCTCGACGGCCTTGGTGACCTTGGCGCGCCGCTCATCCAGCGGTTTCATTCGGCTCAGGGCGCTGGCGGCAATGTACTTCTGGCTGAAATTCTTGCCGCGCGTGGTCAACTCGGCCAACAGACGGTCGACCTCTTTGGCGGTCGGCGGCGCCGCTGGGGCGGGTTTGACTTCGCTGGACGGCGCAGCGCCTGGCCCGCTGTCGGCAGACGCGGTGGCCCCAGGCCGCGGCGCGGCGGCCTGAGCCTCCTTTGCCTTGGCCAGGGCGTCGTCGAGCACTTTTTGATCGAGGCGGTTCCAATTCAAGGTGACCGGAATCGTGACAGTGATATTGCCCACGCTGCGAACGACGGTCGCGCGGTACTCCAACTTCACGGGAACGCCCAGACGCTGATCGAACGTGATCGTACCTTCGCCCGTCACGTGCGCCAACGTCGGCGTGCCGGGCTTTTGCAGGGTCTTGAACTCGTAACGCTTACGGATCGTCAACTGATCGCCCGATGCCGCTCCCATTTCGTAGGCTGCCGTTTCCAACGCTGGTATCACCACGATGGCCGCGACCTTGGGTTGCGCCTGGCGACCGCGAGAACGTCGAAAACGGGTGGGGAAATGGTCTTGGGGCGATTCCTGGCCGATCACTTGGGTCAATGCCGACGCCCGTTGGGTCTGCCAAGTCCGCTCGCCGTCCGAGGACAAAGGCTCAATCGGCAGTGAGCCCAGGGCGCCGAACAGGTAGGGGAGCTGTGTATTTCCCGTCGCATCGAGCACTTCGCCGGCCTCGTTGGTCAGAACCATTCCACTTTCAAACTTGGGCGGGGTCCTGCTACCCGGCAGCGACCGCCCCGAAGCGCTCAGGTTCCCATTGAAGTTGAGAACACGACGGCGAACGGTGCCCACACCCCCGGCGCCGCACGTTACTTTGAGCAACGCCACGGCGGGCGTCACACGGCGCGCCAGCTCAGGACCCTCAAATGCCGGGCCGCCGGCGCCTTCCTGAAACGGCAGCCCCTTGCTGCGCAACAGCGTCTTCACGTCGTTCGACGTGACGACAAAACCGACATTGTCGATCGCCTCGTTCGACAGCTTGGCGCTGGCGACGCCGATGGCGTACCCCCGCTGGTTCACCATCGGTCCACCGCTGTTGCCGGGGTTGATGCTGGCGTCGACCTGAAACACCTTTTTTCCCGATGACTCGACGATTCCCGCGATGGTGCCCCGCGTGATTTTCACGCTCTCTCCAAGAACGTCCGAAAGCGGAAAACCCACCGCCCGCACTTCCTCAGCCAACTCGACCGAGTCCGAGTTTCCAATCGCCAGCACCGGCAGGTTCGAGGCGCGCACTCGCACCACGGCAAGATCGTGAAGCTTGTCGAAGGCGACCACCTCGCCCGCCAGGGTTTGCCCCGCCACTTGAACATCGATCTTGACTGACCCTTCGACGACGTGGGCACAGGTCACGATGTACCCGTCGGCACTCACGACGAAGCCGCTGCCGCTACCCTTCGAGTCTTCCGATGGAACGTCGAACTTGGCCATCACCGATGGATCATCGTTGACGGTGAGCATCGTCATCCCGGACGACTCTTCGACTCCACCGTTGATTTCGGCCTTGATCTGAAACGCATAGGCGTACTTTTCGCCCGGTTTCCACTGGTAGCGCAGGGCCGGAACTGCGATCGTCGCATCCGTCCTCACGCCACTCTGGGCGGGCGGCGAAGCGGCCGCGGAGTTCGATTGAGGCCCGGCGGGCTGACCTGGGACCCCTTCCGCCGGGCCGCCTGCCGCCGGAGCGAGAGGCCCTGCCACCGGAGCCGGAGCCACTGCCGCCGGAGCCGGAGTCCCCGCTGGCGGTGCCAAAGGCGCCGCGCCGACCGACGTACCGACGATTCCACCCGGTGGCTGCGACGCGCCGGCACTGGACTGGTTCGAATTCGCGTTCGCCGGATTCACAGCCTCATTCGCCCCGGCGCTCGACTGTGACATTGCCGCGGCCGCGGCTGGATCGGTGGAGGTCGGCGCGGCTGCCGTAGCGGGCGCGACGGCCACAGCTTCGACGCCGAAATTCTTGCGAAGCGCAGGTACCAGCACCGCCCCGATCAGCACCAGCGCGGCCACGCAGGCAAAGCAGACCAGCACCCCCCAAACGTAACCCGGCACACCCGGTTCGGCGGCGAGCGGTCCCTTCCTATCGGGCAGTGACGCGGGTTGTGACGGCGGACTCGCGGCCCGCGGACCTGCGGCAGATGGACGCTTGGCAGCCGGTGGTATAGCGCGGGGCGGGGCTGCCGCACGAGAAGACGGTGCGTCGTCTTGCGCGGCCGGGGGTTGCGCTTCGCGGGCCTGTATGGGGCGGGCCGGTGTGGCGCCGCGGGCCGGCAATGCGCGGAGGGGTGTCGAACGTGCTGCAGCGGATTGCGGCGCTTTGGGTGTTGGTGCCGTGGGTGTTGGCACAGTCGGTCGCGGCGGCACTTTGTTGGGAGCGCTGGCCGGCCCAGACAGCTTACCTCCGCACCAATCGCAATTCGCCGGCAGGGCGCCGGAAGGACCCGCGAAACTATCGACGCCACACGAGGGACACTTGATTGCCGCACTCATTGCCATTCACCCCTCGGTACGCCTGGACACCTGGTCGGGACCCGTCGATCGCCACAAAGAATCCAACAAGCTTGCGCCAGCATAACCGCGACGGAATGCCGGTGCAATGTTCGCACGGGCGAGTGTCGCCGTGGGCAGGTTTCCAAACTCGCCGTTTACCTCCGTAGCGGAACTCGTGACAGTTCCAAATTGCTACGCGTCGGGCTTCGTCGTGGGGCAGGTTTCCAACCTGCCAAACCGACTTCTATGGCAGGTTGGAAACATGCCCCACAGGCCGCGTGACGTTTACCAAAATCGCTTGAGCGTGTACCATCGGTGTTCAATGGCCTGCTCAAAGCTGAATTGAGACCAGCAACAATGCCCGCTTCCGATTCGATTCCTTTATCGCAAATCGCCCACGCCCGCAGCGGCGACAAGGGGAACCATGCCAATATCGGCGTGATCGCCTACACGCCGGCTGGGTTCGATTACCTGCGGCAAGTGCTCTCGGCCGACCGGGTGGCTCAGTATTTCGCGGGGCTTGGGCCCAGCCGCGTCGAGCGCTTCGAGCTGCCACGCTTGTGGGCATTGAACTTCGTGTTGTACGATGCGCTGGCCGGAGGAGCCAGCCGGTCACTGCGAATCGACACCCAGGGCAAGTTGTTGAGCACGGCGATCGGCGAGTTGCCGTTGGAGCGGCCGGAAAACCTGGAGCTAATGGAAAGGGCTGCTTCATGTCTCTCCTCCGCATCAATCTCCACGAACACGCCGGTACGATCATCCTCAACCGGCCCGATAAGCGAAACGCGCTGAACCGGTCGTTGCTGGCCGCGCTCGACGAGGCCCTGGACGATTTGCACCTCGAACGGAAGGTGCGCGCCGTGGTCCTGACCGGCGCGGGGCCGGCCTTCTGCGCGGGCATGGACCTGGCGGAGATGCGCGAGACGAGCCTGAGCAACGACGCTTACGCCCAATGGTACGCCGACGCGCGGCAATACCTCGACTTGATCTTGAAAATGTGGCGCTTTCCCAAACCGCTGATCGCCGCGGTCAACGGGCCCGCGGTGGCTGGCGGCGCGGGGCTGCTGCTCGCCTGCGACATCGCGCTGGCTTCCTCCGACGCGAAGTTCGCGCTCACGGAACCGCTGCGGGGCATCGTCGCCGGCATGGTTTCGCCCTTGTTGGCGTTTCGCATCGGCGGAGGACACGCGGCGCGGCTCTTGCTCACGGCGGTCACGATCGACGCCGAGGAAGCCAAACGGATCGGACTATTCCATGAAGTGGTCCATCCCGACCATCTCTGGCCGCGGGCCGTCGAGATGGCCGGACAATGCGCCCGTTGCGCCCCCGAAGCGTTGTTGCTGACGAAACAAATGCTTGCCGAGACGATCGGCGAGCACCTGCCGACCATGCTCTCAGCCGGCGCCGCCGCCAGCGCCGCGGCGCGCACCACCGAGGCCGCCGCCGAGGGGCTCGCGGCGTTTCTCGAAAAGCGCGCGCCGAAGTGGAAGTAACGTGGAGTGCGGGAACAGCAAGGCTGACAGCAGGAGGCGTCTGAAGTTTACGCCCGCGACAAGAACTCCTGCGTCTCCACGACCCCCAGCGCGGCGCGCTGGGGCGGTCAAACAACGCGGCCATCTCGTTGCGCAGCAACGAGATGGCGAAAAAAAGGCGACAGCCAAGAAAAAAAGCATCCCGCCGCCGACAGCCAACGCCGCGCTAGCGGCTGGCTAGACGACGTCCGAATCGTGCCCCCCTACGCACTACGGTTGACGTCGCCGAAGCGGTTGAGGTGGAATATTCGTCGGCATAGGGTGCTTTTTTACTTGGCTGTCGCGGTACGGCTCGCGCCCCGCCGGCGGGAGCGTCCGAGCTCCACGCTGGGGGACGAGGGGCGCGTCGCGCCTCGCAATCTCGCGCTTCGCGCGGATAACAGAAGATGGAGTGGCTTTCCGGGTAGCACGTGGACACAGAACATACGAAGAAAAACCGGTCAACCTGAACCACTGTCCAAACCCGAAAAATCCGCCGTGGCGGGGCGGCGACAGCGCCGCGGCGCCGGCGATCGAAGCGAAAAGGCACCCTAATTCGCCAATGTTCCAACCGAGTCGGTGCCGTCACACACAATCCGGGGCGTAGGGTGGGGGGAATTGGAACACGTGTTCGCCACCGCCGCTGAGACGGCGGCCGGCGGGCGATGGCGGGATGCCTCTTGCTTCGATCGCCGAATTCCGATCTACCGTCGAAGAAACGATCGACCAGGATCTCTGCCCCACGCTGTAAAGCCCAATCTAAGCCCGTTTCGGTCGCGGCACCCGCGCGCCTCCCTTGCGGCGCGTGCCGCGCGAGTCCTTGCCCGCGGCGCGTATCTCGACGTCGCCGACCTTCTTGCCGATGCTCTCGCGCATCTGTTCGATCCGGTCGCGCAGCGTGGCGGCACGTTCGAACTCCAAGGCGTCGGCCGCCGCGAGCATTTCGGCCTCCAACTCGCCCACGTACTCCTCGGTGATGTAGACGGCTTCATCGTTGCGGCCCACCGCCGCGTTCGCCTTGGCGTGCGCCTCGGCCTCGGATTCGATACCCGCCATGATGCCCTTGCGGATCGTCTCCGGCGTGATGCCGTGCTCGCGATTGTACTCCTGCTGCATTGCCCGGCGGCGGTCGGTCTCCTCGATCGCCCGCTGCATCGAGTCGGTCACTTTGTCGCCGTAGAGCAGCACTTTCGCGTTCACGTTACGCGCCGCGCGGCCGATCGTCTGCATCAGCGAGGTCTCGCTCCGCAGGAAGCCCTCCTTGTCGGCGTCGAGAATCGCCACCAGCGAGACCTCCGGCAGGTCCAACCCTTCGCGCAGCAGGTTCACGCCCACCAGGGCCTCGAACCGCCCCTCGCGCAGGTCGCGCAGCAAGTCGACCCGCTCGAAGGCGTCGAGCTCGCTGTGCAGCCACTTGCACTTGATCCCCTGTTCCGACAGGTAATGCGAGAGGTCCTCGGCCAGCCGCTTGGTAAGCGTCGTGACGAGCGTCCGCTCGCCCACGGCCGCGCGCTGCCGAACCTGCTCGAGAAGGTGCGGCACCTGGCCGCGGGCCGGGCTGATCTCGATCACCGGGTCGAGCAAGCCGGTCGGGCGGATCACCTGCTCGACCACCTCGCCGCCGGTCTTTTGCAATTCGTACGGTCCTGGCGTGGCCGAAACGAACACCACCTGCTTGATCCGCCGCTCCCACTCCTCGAACTTGAGCGGCCGGTTGTCGAGCGCACTGGGCAAGCGGAAGCCGTGCTCGACCAAGGTCGACTTGCGGCTGAAGTCGCCGGCGAACATGCCGCGGACCTGCGGCACCGAAACGTGCGACTCGTCGACGAAAAGCAGGTAATCGTCGGGATAGTAGTCGTAGAGCGTCTGCGGCTCGGCCCCCGGCGGGCGGCCGCTCAAGGGGCGGCTGTAGTTCTCGATC
>DATLQY010000617.1:0-5648 GCA_035534975.1 Pirellulales bacterium | reverse complement strand
ATGGGACGCGGAGACCATTTCGGCGACATGGCCCTCCTCACCAACCAGGTCCGCCCCGCCACGGTAACGGCGGTCGTCGAAACTCAACTGCTGGAGCTCCAAGCCGAGCGATTCAACCGGCTCTTGATCTGCGTGCCGGGTTTCGCGGCAAACCTGAGCCGAGCGCTTGTGCTGCGGCTGCAAGCCGAGATGACGCGGCGGCGACGGCGCGAACGGCCCACGGTGATCGCCCTGATTAATTCGACCGCACGGACGCAGGGCTTGATTCATCCCTTGGCCGAGGCCCTCGTCGCGCGGGGCGAGTCGCTGGAGGTCTTGACCGATCGGAACGATAAATGGGCCGTCGACGGCCATTACCTCGTCGAACGCATCCCGGGCGAACTCTCCGGAGCGGAACGAACCGCGCGCGTACAGGCCCGTGTGCGCCAAGTTGTCGAACATCACACGCGAATCTTCCTCGATCTCTCTCCCCAGGCGACGCGCGACGAACTGGCGCGGGTTCTCGCGCCGTGCGAGAACATTTGGTGGTTGATCGAACCTCGCTATGCCGAAGTCACGTGCGAAAAGCTGCGCTTGCTGCTGGCCGCCGCGCCGGACCTGGCGCCGCGCGTCCACCTGGTTTGGGTCCTTCTCCCAAGCGAGCGTTTTCCGCCGCCGCCGCCGGCCGACCTGGTGATTTCGACGCTCGATTTCAAGGTCACCTTGGGCGACGACCCGAGTCGGGCGTCCTGGCGCCAACGGCAAGGCATCCGGCGGCTGGTGCATTATTTGCGGGGGACCAGGTTGGGAGTGGCGTTGGGGGGCGGAGGAGCGCGAGGCCTGGCCCATCTGGGAGCGTTAAGGGCATTCGACCGTGAGGAGATCCACTTCGACATGGTCGCCGGCACCAGCTCCGGGGCGCTGATGGGGCTCTCCTACGCGGGCGGTTGGCGTCCCGACGATGCGCTCGAGGAGTTCGCCCGAATGCTGACCGCACCCCGCTGGGTGCGGGCGGTGCCCGGCGGCGGCGTGTCGTACCTGTGGTGGCAGTACCGCCGCGACGCGTGGAACGGGATGCTTCGCCCCTACGTCGGAGACCTGACGCTCGAACAATTCCCGCTCCCATTCTTTGTGGTGGCGGTCGATCTCGTGTCGGGCAGGCAGGTCGTGCGCGAGCGAGGCGACGCAATCCACGCCGTGTTGGAGAGTATCAACGTACCTTATCTTGCCAGGCCCATCGTGCGCGATGGAATGGCATTGATCGACGGTGGCGTGCTGAATAACCTGCCGGCCGACGTGCTCGGCGAGCGTGGCGCCGATTTCGTGGTCGGCATCGATGTCGCCTCGAAATTGCCTGCTGAATTCGCGGGCGTCTCCGCCAAACCGGGCGGCACGAAACGGCGCCGCGCCGGCATACTGGAAACGTTGTTGCGGGTCAGCGAAGTGCAGATCGTGACTGCGACGGGGGCGCGCACACAGTCGATCGACGTATTGCTGACGCCCGACACTTCGCGTTTCGAGTTCGCCGACTTCAGCCGAGCGAAGGAACTGGCGGCCATTGGCGAGGCGGCGGCCGAGGAAGCCATGCCGACTTTGAAGCAGAAGCTCGATAAACTCGAAAATGACCCCGACGGGATTTGAACCCGTGTTGCAGGCGTGAAAGGCCTGTGTCCTAGACCTGGCTAGACGACGGGGCCGGGAACGGTCGAAAAATAACTTCAAGACTCGTCGAAAAGGAACTTCGACCGTTCAATGCATCCAGCCGGTTTGTACCGGGGCGCGACGGAGTTCGTCAAGTGGGCGAGACGAAAGGGGAAACTTGAGATGACGTGCCAAAATGCGGACAATTCGCCTGGTGCCCGGAATCGCCGGCGGCGTAAGACCTCGTCTATCGCGTCAAACGTTGTCTACGTCGGTGCTTCGAGCGGCTTTCTCTTCGGGTGTGCCGCTATCGCCGGCAGGCACGCTGTTTTGCCGATGGATGGCCTCATACACCTCGCGCCGGTGAACAGGCACCTCTTTGGGCGCCTCGACCCCCAGGCGGACCTTGTCGCCGCGGATCTCAACCACGACAATCGTGATGTCGTTGTTGATCACGATACTTTCGTTCTTCTTACGGGATAAAACCAACATCGCCTATTCCTTCGCTTCGTGACTTGGACCTTCCTCAGGCAGCGCCCTCCTTGGACCTCAACGGGCGAACAACTGGTCTCGTTTCTCCGCTGCGCTTGGCGAATCCGTGGGTGGGGCCTCCCGCCGCCTTCAATGCGCGCAGGAAGCTTCCTCATTTCACTTTACGTGCAGTTTAGGCGGAGTCAAGCGCGCACCGATTGCGGACAACCGTTTTCCCACCGCTTTTCTTGCGTTTTGGCATCATATTCGTTATTGCGTGCCGACTTTGCGTCCAATTCCCACTTGCCCATACAGCCCATTTTCAACGGGTTGGCCATCGATTAAGTCATTTGTGACAAAGAATTTAAGAACCATGGCTCAATCACCGATTCGTGGCTGATCGTCACTCGCCGAAACGCGACGACGAGCACCGTTACGCGACGAGAGAAGGGTGCTTGTGTGGGCCTGATCGAGGGGTCCGAGTTGCTGGACGCGGGGCCAAAAACGGGAAAAAGCAAACGCTGCAATCACTTTGGGATATATCATACCCCCCACATTAGATTTCAATAGACCAAATGCAACTTTGAAACTGGGCAGCTAGAAACTTGGGCTTTGGGCTGGAACGTCGTGATACCGATTTCGTTCCGCACGTAGAACGGAATTCATTCCGTTAGAAGCGGGAAACGGAATAAATTCCGTTCTACGCTGCACGAACAGATTCATTCGAATCCCAAAGTGGGCTTTTAAGTTGGCGGCTGCTTTTTGACCGCTTGCGGACGATGGCGGTCCGTCTATAATTCAACAAGCACTCCAAAACGAGGCGTTGCGTTTCCGTCGCCTGTGCGGTTTGACCGCGCGGCGCGAGCGCGGATTTCGAATTACTTGGGACGGCACCATGCGACAAACGACTGGCGGACGGCGGTTTGGCAGGTGGTGGCTTGGCGGGCAATGGGGCGCCGACATCATCGACGCCGTGGGCACCGTCGTCCAAGGAATGTGGGTCACGCTACGGTACTGGCTCAAGACCTACGATCCCGAGCGGAAGGCCTTCACCGAGCACTTCGAGTACCCTGAGTTGCCCGTGCCGGTCGCGCCGCGTTACCGCGGCTTTCACCGCTACGACTTGACCACCTGCATCGCTTGCGACCAGTGCGCCAAGGCCTGCCCGGTCGATTGCATTTACATCGGCAAAGAGCGCGTGACGCAGGGGAAGGGCTTCAAGGTCACCGGCTTCACGATCGATTATACCAAGTGCATGTTTTGCGCGCTGTGCGTCGATCCCTGTCCCGTCGATTGCATCTTCATGGGAGCGACGCACGACCTGAGTTGCTACAGCCGCGACGGCTGCATCGTCGATTTTTCCCGCTTACCGGTGGAAGTGGCCTGGGGCCGCGCGACGCTCAATCCGACGGCGGTCGCAGGCTCGAAGGTGCTCGCCGAGCCTGTGCATGGCGGCCCCAACCAATGAGGTCCTCAAAATGACGGCCAAGTCTCGCGAAATGAATCCTTGGGGCAAACGCAAGCTCTTTACGGTAGAGCAGGCCAACGCGGCGCTTCCGTTGGTGCGTGCGATCACGGCCGACCTGGCCCGTCTGTCGTTTGAAGTCATCGAGCGGCGCGAGCGGCTCTCGGCCCTTTTGGCGGGCCGTGACCGTGTCGCTCGCGATTTGTACGGCGAGGAGTTGGCGCTTGTCGACGAGGAGTTGAAGCGCGACGGCGAACGGCTGCAAGAGTACGTCGAAGAACTGCGAGAGTTGGGCGTGGATCCCAAAGGCCCCGAGGGACTGGTTGATTTTCCCGCCGTCATGGACGGTCGCCCGGTCTACCTGTGTTGGAAGCTTGGTGAGCCGGAGGTCTTGCATTGGCACGAAATCGACTCTGGCTTCAGCGGCCGTCAGTCTCTGACCGCCGACAGCGTTATCGCCGATGGGGCGGCCGGAGGGCTTGATCCGCACGGGCTGGGTGAAATGTCCAATTAGCCGAGCGCAACTTTCTTCTTTCATCCTTCCGCCTTCATCCTTCATCCTTCCTTCCCATGTCTCCAACATTGATCGTCGGCTATTTGGCATTGTTCGTGGGGGTCGGCACCGTATTCTTGTTCGTCAATTTGCTGGTCGGCAAGTTCCTGCGGCCAAAATCGCCGAATGCCGAAAAGCTGGCTGTTTACGAGTGCGGCGAGCCGACGATCGGTTCGAGCTTCGTCCAGTTCGACCTGCGGTTTTACGTCGTCGCGTTGTTGTTCATCATCTTCGACGTCGAAGTGGCTTTCTTCTTTCCCTGGGCGACGGTCTACGGCAAGGCCACCCACTTGATGGACCCCAACCTGGAAAAGGTCGAGGCGGTCGAGTTGACGGTTCCGGCCGTGGCCATTTACCGTGAGTTGGGCGTGCCCAAGCCGACGCTTGACGGCGTTGGAAAAACGAACGGCGAGATCGAGCAATCGGCCCGCAACCTGGCCTTGGCCTCGGTGCTCGATATCGGCGTCTTCTTCGGCGTGTTGATGGTGGGGTTCGCCTACGTCTGGCGGCGCGGCGACCTCGATTGGGTGCGCGCGGTCGGACAGCAGCGAGCCGGGCGTCGCGAGCCAGCGGAGCCGGGCGCAATTGCGCCGCGCGAGCCGGCGCTAGTCGGCTGACGAAAGGTGTAGCGGAATTCGTGAGAATTCCGAATGTTGGCGTACAATCATCGGAACTCTCACGAGTTCCGCTACGAGATACGGGGATTTTCAATGAGCGGTCAGGCGTTTCTCGATCGGTTGAAAGCGAAGTTCGGCGACACCATCACGGGGGCTAACTTCGAGGCGCTCGACCCGTGGATCGAAGTCGCGCCTGAAGGGCTGCCCGAGGTCGGCCGCTATCTCCGCGACGAGCCAGACCTGCAGTTCAACATGTTGAACTGCATCAGCGGCGTCGATTACTTCGAGCCCGACGCCAAGAAGGCCGCCAAGACCGGCTGGGAACCACACCTGGAAGTGGTTTACCACCTTTGGAGCGTGCGGCACCGCGCCAGCCTGGTGCTCAAAGTGGTCTTGCCGCGGTGGAGGCAGGGAGTTGCCGGCGAGCTGCCCGAGGTCCCAAGCGTGAGCCGCGTTTGGAGCACCGCCGACTGGCACGAACGCGAGGTCTACGACCTCAGTGGAGTTTACTTCACCGGCCATCCCAACCTGCGGCGAATTCTTTGTCCGGAGGACTGGGTCGGACACCCGTTGCGGAAAGACTATGAAATGCCGCTGGAATACCACGGGATCCGGGCCAAGTAACGGACAAAGGACCACTCATCACGATGTCAACGCTATTGGACGATCCGCGGATCATCGAGTTCGACGTCCGCACGGACGAAATGCTGGTCAACATGGGGCCCCAGCACCCCAGCACGCACGGCGTGCTGCGGCTGGTGCTTCGCACCGACGGCGAGGTCGTCTCCGAGGTCACGCCCCACATCGGCTACCTGCACCGCTGCGCCGAGAAAATCGGCGAGAACCTCACGCCGAAGCAATGGATACCCTACACCGACCGGATGGACTACCTGGCCGGCATGAACATGAACCTCGGTTGGGC
>DATLQY010000616.1:0-13146 GCA_035534975.1 Pirellulales bacterium | reverse complement strand
TATGCGAGCAAGGACGCCGACGGCAGGCTCAAGCTGGAGAAGCTCAAGCAGAGCCTGCTCGACGCCGACGTCGAGATCTCCGACGAGATGTTCATTCTAAAAGCCGACGATGCCCAGAAGCTGCTCGAACCGCCGCGCCTGGCCACCCTTTCCGTGCGACCCGAGCATGTCGTGCTCAAGTTCGGCGAGCAGGCGGCGTTCTCGTGTTCCGGCGTAGACCAATACGGCCAGCCGTTCGCGTTATCGGCGGTCGGATGGAAGGCAACGGGTGGCACGGTGACGGCGGAAGGCTTGTTTACGGCCGGTTCGACGGGCGGGTTGCACACGGTGCGCGCTGAGTCGGCCGGGCACGAGGCGCTGGCCGAGGCGCGGATCGCCACTAAGGAAGAAGCCCAGGCCGAAGGGGCATCAGATCAGCCGGTGCCATCGCGCGAGCGGGTGCTTCGCTGGCGCGGCACGGTGCCAACGCAAAAATGGATGAATTTCTACACCAAGGTTCTTACACGGTTTGCATCAACACCGGGGTTGAAGGTCGAGGTCAGCTTCGAAGTCCCCGCCGACGGCGAGCAGGGCAAGGCCAAGGCCGAAGAAGCGCGTGGCGGGTTACGAGAGTTGGGTCTGGATGACGGGGTGAGGGTGGAGTAGCCCGAAAACCATGAAGCGACCGACGATCGCAAATATGCAGTCCCAGACCGAGACCAGCCGTGGCGAACGGCGAAGACGGTTTAGCAACACCGGCAAAGACCTGCCGCCGGGCAGGCCGCGCTGGCCGTTCACAAGCGACGGGATGAGTCGTAAACGAAACCCTGTCGGAGATCAGGTCATTTCCCGCCGACCAGGCGGAGGCACGTTTTTGGCTTTCAGCAAGGTCATATTAGCAAGAATTCAATCGCCTTGATCGGCGGGCATGCGTATTTCCCGGCGGATTTGAGGCAACTGCCGCGTGCCTAGCAACCGGATCTTGCCAAAGGCGAGGCGATTTGAACGTTTTTAGACTGTTTTGAGGGCATTTTGAGCGAAAATGAGATGTGGAAACGTGCCCAAAACCACCTCATGCGGTGGAGGGCCGAAGGCAAAGGGGCAGACGGCAGTTGGCCGCCGGCATAAGGCAAGGGAGAGCCGAGAACGAGCCACACATGGATACGGATTTGAAATCAGATGGCAGTCGGCAAACGGATACCGCCGCCACCCGCCACCGATCACCCTCGACCCTCCGGCCTTCACCCGTGACCCGCCACCCTGCACGGCTCAAGGTGTGAGCCGATTCGCACGCGCGTGCGGGCTGGCACACATCGGACGAGCGAATTTTGCCGTCGATCGGCTTTGCACCGCAGCCCAATGCCTCTCGCATGGCGCCGGCGCGGTCAAATTGCGTGCCGCGCCTGTTTTTTGCAAGAAACCGTGGCATTGGCACCGTTCATGCATTTGGGTTTAGGCGCTACGTTCGATACCGGTGCGATCGACGGACCTTGTGTGGTCGCGGCCGACGACCAGTTGCGCCGCGAGGAAACATTGCTGCGGCGGCTATTAGAGCGGCTGAAAGAGTCGTCCACCGTATAGTGGAACCCATCCATGCCTTCGACGAAACACTCGTTGCTCGACCCCGCGCCATCATGGGCCCAACCAGAGCTGGTCTCGCGACTCAGGAAGCTGAAAGGCAAGGTCAAGTATGATGATCGGCACGTCGATCGGCCGGTGGTCGAGGTCCGGCTGGGCGGGACGGCCATCACCGACGAAGATCTGAGTGGGCTGGAGGTCTTCGCCGACCTGCGTCGGCTCGAATTGCAAGGCACGGCCGTCAGCGACGCCGGCCTGGCCCACGTGGCGGGACTTGTCCGGTTGCGCGTGCTCGATCTGGACGGCACCAACGTGGGCGATAACGGCCTGAGCCAATTGACGCACTTGACGGCGCTCGAAGAGTTGGATTTGTATGGAACCCAGGTCAGCGACGCAGGAATGGAGTTTCTGGTTGGGTTGACCCATCTGCGCTCGCTGAACGTCGAATGCACCCGGGTGACCGACGCCGGTCTGCCGCACCTGCGGCCGTTGCAATCGCTCGAAGAACTGTACCTGGGGGGCGATATGCCGGTGACCGACGCCGGTCTGGCCGAACTGGAGTACCTTCCGCAACTCGCCACACTTGGGCTGGGTGGCACCCAAATCACCGGCGCCGGCTTAAGGCACCTCGCCGGCCTGACATCACTGGTCTGGCTGAGCCTCAAGAATACGCCGATCGGCGACGCGGACCTCAGTCACCTGGCGCGCCTCGACAAGCTCGGTTCGCTTTGCCTTGACGGCGTCAACGTCAGCGACGCCGGCTTGGCGCACTTGCGACGTTTGAAAAGCCTCCGCTGGTTGTACCTCGACGGAACCCGTGCGAGCGACGAAGGCGTGCATCAACTGCAGCGTGTATTGCGAAGGGTGAACATCGTCCGCTAAAGACTCAGGGCTCACCCAGGAGTAGCAGCCTTGGCCCGTCGCGGACGCGAGGGATCGTGACCCTGGCGACGACCAGTCTACCGCCGCCCCTCCAGCACGCCGGGCGTCACCATCGCCAACTCCACCAGTCCGTACTCCGGCGGAAGGCCGGCTCGTTTGCGGCGTTCCGACTCGTCCCAGCCGGCGCGAATTCGCATGCACGCAGCCCGGATTTCGTCGTGCGTCGGCTGATAGGAGCTATTGGGCGGAGGAGAAGGGCGAACTGACAATCGGTGGGAATACATGGCAAGGGGTCTCCTGAAACTATTTCGCATATCAACAGTAACGAGTGTGTTTGCAGCGAGAGCGATCGCAGCACACGCAATTGCCGCGCCAATTTCCCTTCTTCCTCAGTTCGTCGTGGAGAGTACCGGTGTTTCCGCCGGTGCCTCACAAACTGTGCCGCTTGGCGCGCGGTTGGTGTGCGGATACGCTCTCACTGGCGGTATTTTGGAGTCGCGGGCTGGTTTCGTCAGCCAAAAGTAACCGTTGAAGCGAGTAAGACCGGGATTTTTCGGCGGATGGTCTGTAAGTTGCAAAGTACGATACCGGCGGCCCCAATGGGTCCACCCGAGCCGAGCGTCACAGCGCAGAGGGCATTTACCATGAGCGTCAAATTCAACAAAATATGCGTCGCGACCGACTTCAGCGAATCGGCGGCGCGGGCTTTCGAGTACGCGGTCGCTTTGGCCGAGCCTTACGGTGCCGAATTGCACGTACTGCACGTGCTTCAAGACTTGGGGCCCGTGGCCCGAAGCGGCGATCAGCGGCTTAGCCTGGAAATTGCCAGAGAGTACTTCAATCGGTTGCGGGACCATGACGACGAGAACCGTGACGACGAGAACCGTGACGACGAAAGCGGTGCATCGGCCAAGGCGTCGCCCGCCGGCGACGAACCGGCGAATCCTCGTGTGCTGGAGAACCTCGAGCGCCACGCGGAGGAACAATTCACGGCGCTTGCCGCGTCGAACGGCGCGCAGCGAAACTTCGTTCGGGCCGTTCGTTTCGGCAATCCTGTCGACGAGATTTGCGGCTACATTCGCCGGCAGGGTATCGATTTGCTGGTGGTGGGGACACACGGCCGCACAGGTATCAACCGTGTCCTGATGGGCAGCGTCGCCGAGCGGCTGGTGCGTGAGATCCCGTCGGCGGTGCTCACCGTTCGCGGCCGACGAAAAGAGGCCGTCGAAAGTTGACATCATTCAAGTGGCGACCATAGTTCGCCCTCGGTCAGTGGTTAGGAGGCTTTTTCATGTCGTACAAATTCAATGTCGAGCACCGGCCGATCTTCGACGAGCGCGGTAACGCGGCCGGTTACGAATTTTCGCAGATTACGGACATCCGCGACGCCCAATGGCTCAGCGAATGGTTGAACGACCACGGTTACCCAACCAGGGGCCCGGACCAGCCGATCCCGGACAGTGATGCCTGGACCATTAAGGTCCCCAACTTGGAGAGCCTGGATTTGCTGGAGCGATGCGAACAGATCAAATTATGCAAGTGACTTTGCCGGCCCGTCTGGTGGAAATCGCCACGTTGGGTGAAGCCTCGTTTCCTTCGCCGGCGCATCGGTCTTCGTTGGCCGAAGCGGGGGTGGGGCAGTTCGTCGCCGACTCCGAAAGAGTCTGGCAGCGAGGTGAAATGGTGCTTGGGGGCCTGCCGGTCGAGGATCTACTCTTCGAGAAGGCAGGCCCGCGCGCGCGGCTCTTCTTCGACTCCGGCCGGACGACCGCCGCCGTCGTCACCTGCGGTGGGCTCTGCCCAGGACTCAACGCCGTAATCCGCTGCCTGTTCCTTGAGTTGTACCACCATTACGGCGTCCGTCGGGTGCTGGGCATTCGCTACGGCTTTCAGGGGCTCAACCCGGTGGACGGCCAACCGCCGATCGAGTTAACCAGCGACCTGGTCGACAATATCCACCGTGAGGGAGGAACGTTCCTCGGCTCCTCCCGCGGCCGGCAGGACGTTGGAACCATGGTCGATTCTCTCCAACGGCACGCGATTGACCTGTTGTTCTGCGTCGGCGGTGACGGCACCCACCGGGGCGCTCATGCGATCCATGCCGAGGTCTCACGCCGCGGGATGGCGCTCGCCGTGGTCGGCATACCCAAAACGATCGACAACGACATACCGTATTGCGACAGGACGTTCGGCGCGGTCACCGCCGTCGAGCAGGCTCGCGAGGTGTTGCACCTGGCCCATACCGAGGCCAAAGGGACGCCACGGGGCATTGGGTTGGTCAAGGTCATGGGTCGCAACGCGGGCTTCGTCGCCTGTGGCGCCACGCTAGCGAGCCAGGAAGTCAACTTCACGTTGATCCCGGAGCTCCCTTTCGCATTGGCCGGCGAACGCGGCTTCTTGGCCGCTTTGGAGCGGAGGATGGATGCCCGAGGCCACGCCGTGATCGTGGTGGCCGAGGGGGCCGGGCAGGATCTTTGCGGCGAGGCGTTGCAAGCGCGCGATCTCTCGGGGAACCCGCGCTATCAGGACGTCGGCGTGTTCCTGAAAGGCGCGATCGCCGGGCATTTCAATCAGATCGGCCGCCCGGTTGAGATCAAGTACATCGATCCAAGTTATATCATCCGCAGCGTGGCGGCCAACTGCGACGACAGCCTGCTCTGCGACAAGCTCGCCCGCAACGCCGTCCACGCGGCGATGGCCGGCAAGACCGACGTGATGGTATCGATCATCAATGGCAAGTTCGTCCACGTACCGATCGAGATGGCCGTGGACGGCACGCGACGGGTCGCGCTCGACGGCGAGCTCTGGTCGAGCGTATTGGCCGCGACAGGACAGCCGGCGCGATTAGGTCGATAGGCCGACCTTGGGGCCACGTAGGCACCTGTCCCGCCTGCGTGGCCTTTTTTCATGCGCCACGACGCCCTCAGTCGCGCGCGGCGAATCGCGCGCCGCGCGTGTACTTGTGACAGTTGACGCAGCTCATGGTGAGATCGACGTAGGCCAACGTGGCGCCGTCCAGGTTTTCTTCGCGGGCCGCTTCGGTCAACCGGTTGGCGACCATCTGGAAATCGGCGCTATGGTGCCGGTATTCCGGCGTCTGCAACACCATCCAATTCTCGTCCAGCACCAAAAGGGCCATTTGGTTCGAGTGATGGGCAATCAGCTTGTAATCCTCGACGACGAGCCCCTCGAGCACCTTTTGCGAGTGATCCAGTTTCATCCGCATGAACGCGGCCAGGTTCTTATCCACCGCGGTGTCAGGCTTGGCCGGCTTCGCGGCCGGCGTTTGTTTAGCCGGCTTTTCCTTCTTGGCGGGCGGGGTCTGGGCATAAACGACCAAGGCGCCCGATACTGCCACCAGTGCCGCCGCTGCAAGCATGCGTTTCTTCATGGAATTCAGTCCTTTGCGTTGGTTAGCATCGCTCCCGGCTTCGCCGGAAAGTGTCGAAAACGAACTCACTTCGGGTGTTGTACCCCAGATCCAGTGATTTTGAGTTGATGTCCTTGGAAGAACTTACTCGGATACGTGCTGCGGGACCAGGGACGACTTGACCGTCAACACCGGGCACTTTGCCCGGCGAACTACGGCTTCTGCAACGCTGCCCATCAGCAGCCGTCCCAGGCCCGTTCGGCCGTGCGTCCCCATCACGATCATCTCTACCTCGCGCTCCTCGGCCAAACGAACGATCTCCGCGGCCGGTACACCGCGTACCAGGAGGTGCTCGTAGCTCACGCGCGAGTCCGAGGGTTTCAATTCGGCGAGCATGGCCCTTAGCGCGGAGTCGTCGGGGTCTGGAACGCCGTAGTACATTTCCCCACCGCCGTACATGGAAGGCGGCTCTTCGACATGGAGAATCAACAATCCGGCGTGCATGTTGAGGGCCAGCGCGGTGGCATGTTCGAGGGCCGCGTCGGCCAGCGTCGAAAAATCGGTCGGAAACAAGATCGTCTTGGCATTCATGGCAGTCTCCCTTCGCGATGTTGGGAATGCGATCGCCGCTTCTTATCGGGCGACCCGGTTGATTGTCCCTGGTGTACCATTGCAAGTTCAGTGCCAAGGCCGATTCCCCTTCGTACAGCGGTTCAAGTCGCCCCAGGCACCGGCTGAACACAGTCTCATTCCTGACGCGATGTTTTGAGGATGGCGTGCGAAATCGCACGCTCCGTGACTCCACCGCACACGGCAGAAACGTCGGGGACCAAGAGTTCATATCACTCCGACCGATGAACTCGTTCGGATGCGGCGACGTCATCCCGTATAAACTGAGGAAGTCCTGCGGTTTGGCACGGAATCTGCCGGGAGTCGTATTGCGACCTGATATGACGCGCACTCGCACCATGGCGTAGTCGGAGGCCCAATGGCACATTTTCGGAGCATCCTCGTCGGGGTCGACCCCTTGCAGGCCGAGCAGCTTTGGACGACGAACTTCACGGCCGCCGCGGCCGGAGCGGTACACCTGGGGATACGAGTCGCGGCCAAGGGACCTTCGGGACTTACATTCTTGTCGATCGTCGACGTCCCCGAAGCCGACAAGTACTTCTTGGAACCGGACCGCCGGGGCGTCGTCGAGCACGTCGAGCGGTCGGCCGAGCGCGTTCTCGGCGAGCTCGTGCCGTTGGCCGGCGCGCAGGGCGTGAACGCGGAATGGGAATTGAAACACGGAACGGCGTGGAAACAAATCATCGGCCGCGTCGCGCGTTGCGAACACGATCTGGTCATCGTCGCGCGCTCGTGTCACGACTATGCCTGGCGCGACCTGCTGGGCCACACGGCCGTCAAATTGGTCCACTATTGCCCTTGCCCGGTCTGGGTCGCCAAACCCGAAATGGACCAGGCGGAATTGAACATTCTCGTGGCCAGTGACTTGAGCGAAGTGGGCGAGCGCGCCCTGGAGATCGCCGTCACGCTGCGCACGCTCTTGGGTGGGAAGATCCACTTACTCCACGTGTTGGAGAGCCCCTTTGCCCGCCTCTCGAGCAGCGGCCTGGTTCAGGCAAGCGCCGGGCGGTTCTTCAGGGATGCCCGCGCCGGTGCCCAACGGGCGCTCGCCGCGCACATCGCGCGGACCGGCGATTCACAGGCGGCGGGCGAAATTGATGTCCAGGTGATCAACGGCGGGTGCGACTCCGTCGTGCTCGAGTTCATCCAGACACATAAGATCAACCTGCTCGTGATGGGCACAGCCGCTCGCGGCGGCCTGTCGCGGATCATGCTGGGGAACACGGCGGAGCGACTGCTGCCGTACGTGCATTGTTCCCTACTGATCGTCAAGCCCGAGGGCTTCAAATTGCCGGTGCAACTCGACCACGAGTTGCACCCGGCGCAAGTTCACTTATAAAATGTCGTCGAATTCCAGGGAGATGAAAATGGCGGAATCATCGCAGTCGCGTGGTCCTTTCATGAAGAGGATCAAGCGGGTACTCTGCCCGGTCGATTTCTCCGAGACCTCGACCAAAGCGCTGGAATATGCCGAGCGAGTGGCCCGGAGCACAGGGGCCGAACTGATCCTATTGCACGTCTTTGACGTGCCCGAGGATCTGGGCATGTTGGGCCAGCAGGTGCCCTCCGATGCGACGCTACCCGACAAACTTCAGGCGATCGGGCCTTCGTCGCCGGACGTGCCCGTCGAGCGCATGCTGCACGCGGGACCGCCCGCCGAGGTCATCTGTTGGCTGGCCCAGGACAGACATTGCGACCTGATCGTGATGGGAACCGAGGGCCGAACCGGGTTAGCGCATTTGTTCCTAGGGAGTGTCGCCGAACACGTGTTGCGGCACGCCCGCTCGCCTGTGGTCGTGGTCCGTAACCGTCCGGCGAACGAGCCGCCCCTTGAGGAACCAAGGGTCTTGCCTCTGCGGCCGCCACGTTTCCTGTAAAACCCGAAAGCCATGCGATGGTGTAGCATGTACGAGTTCAATGGTCTTTTGGTTCCGGTTGATTTTTCAGCGGCCGCAAGGGCCGCGTTTGAACGCGCGCTCGAGCTGGCCTCAGGCGAGTACGCGATGGTTATCCTGTTGCATGTGATGGATACCTCGTTGATCGAATTCGCCACCGCAAACGAATTGGCGGCCCGGGAAGAAGTGGTCGATGCGATGCGGGCTCGTGCCGAACTGGCGTTGGCCGATTACAAGGCGCCCGCCGCCGCACCCGTTGAGGTCATGACGATCATCGTGGAAGGAGTACCGTTCCTTGAAATCATCAAAAAGGCCGAGGAGCTCGGCGTCGATGCGATCGTGATGGGCAAATTCGGTACGAGCGGCAAACTCGAACCGTATTTGTTCGGCACGACCGCCGAACGCGTCGTTCGTGGAAGCACGCGTCCCGTGATCGTCCTGCCCACTCGATCGTGACGGGCGGTATACCTCACCTCGGCCCAAAAACGCTATTTCGGGACGCGCACGACCGCTCCTCAGGGCCACGCTCGGACGGCCGCCGCAAAGACGACTGCCACATCGGCATTCAAGATCGAGGCATCCGATGACCAGCACTGAGACCGACCAGCGGAGCCTGGATCGTCGCGCGCGTTACGAGCGGGTCCGCGCGGCGCGGTTTGCCGGCCGGCTTTCCGTCGTCCGACTCGGCGGGCGGAATTGCTGGTTTCGGCTCGTCCAAGTCACTCGATCGCGGTATTTGAGGCGCGCCGTCGCCAGACGTCGCGGGTGTCGTTCAAATCAAGGCCGCCAATTCCTCCGCTTCTTTGGCATCGACCCGCAGCCGTTGGATTCCCAGGGCGCGGCCCGTGGCCGAATCGGCGTCGACGATCGTGCCGCAGAGCCGCACGTCGCCGGTAGCGACCTCGAAATGCGTGGGGTTGAACGTGAGCGTCGTCTCCAGCACGCGGTCGACCCGGCGCCCCAGGATACTGTCGTAGGGACCGGTCATCCCCACGTCGCACTGGAACGCGGTTCCACCGGGCAACACCGCCTCGTCGGCGGTTGGGACGTGGGTGTGGGTGCCCAGCACGGCGGTCACGCGTCCGTCGAGGTGCCGCGCCATGAGCTGCTTGTCGCTGGTGGCCTCGGCGTGGAAGTCGACCAGGATCACCTTCACCTCCGGCGGCAACTGCGCGAGCACGCGGTCGGCGGCGGTCCAGGGACAATCGACCGGCCGCATGAACACCCGGCCCAAGAGGCTGATGACCGCCACGCTCACGCCGTTGCGCGCCGGGACGATCATGAACTCGCGGCCGGGAGCGTGCGGTGGAAAGTTGGCCGGCTTGACGATGTTCGCTTCCCGTTCGAGCACGGGGTTGATCTCGCGCCGCTTGTAAATATGGTCGCCCAGCGTGATCGCGTCGACGCCGGCGGCCATCAGCTCCCGGTAGATCTCGGGCGTGAGTCCCGATCCGCCCGCCGCGTTCTCGGCGTTGACCACGACCAGGTCGAGCCGTTCGCGCGCCACCAGGCCGGCGAGCGCGCGGCTGATGATCTGCCGGCCGGGCTTTCCGACGACGTCTCCGATCAATAGCAAACGCACGATGCCGTCCTTTGTCATTGGTCCCTTGAAGGAGACAGGAGTCAGGAGTCAGAATATTCTGAACACTTGTGTAGCGGAACCCATAAGAGTTCAGACCGACCGCCTTTGCGCCTCGGAATTCTCACGAATTCCGCTACGGTTACTTCGCGACGCCGGTAAACCGCGCCTCGCGGAGCACCGTGACCTTGATCTCGCCGGGGTAAGTCAGTTGCTCCTCGAACGCCTTGGCGATGTCATGACAAATCTTCGCGGCCGACTGGTCGGTGGTTTCCTTGGCGCTGACCAGCACCCGCAATTCGCGCCCCGCCTGGATGGCGAAGGCCTGTTCGACCCCCGGAAAACCGCCGGCGATCGTTTCCAGCTCCTCCATCCGTTTGATGTACCGCTCGAGCGTCTCGCGGCGCGCGCCGGGCCGCGACGCGCTGCATGCGTCGGCCGCGGCGACGAGCACCGTGTAGGGGTTTTCGATCCGCAAGTCGTCGTGGTGCCCCAGCGCGGCGTGGACCACCTCGGGCCTCTCGCCGTAGCGCTTGAGCAGGTCGGCGCCGATCTTGGGGTGCCCACCCTCGGCTTCGTGGTCGGCCGCCTTGCCGATGTCGTGCAAAAGGCCGCAGCGGCGTGCCAGCCGCGCGTCGAGACCGATTTCCTCGGCCATCATGCCGGTGAGGAACGCGACCTCGATCGAGTGCCGCAACACGTTCTGCGTGTAGCTCGTGCGGAAGCGGAGCCGGCCCAGAAGATGAATGATCTTTTCGTTCAAGCCAGGCACGTCCGCCTCCTGGGCCGCCTCCTGGCCAAGCTTTTGCAAGTGCTGTTCCAACTCGGCCTGCGTTTCGGCCACGATCTCCTCGATCCGCGAGGGGTGGATGCGGCCGTCGGCGATCAGCTTGGCGAGCGAGATCCGGGCCACTTCGCGGCGGACCATGTCGAAGCCGCTGACGATCACCACGCCCGGCGTGTCGTCGATGATCACGTCGACGCCGGTGGCCTTCTCGAAGGCGCGGATGTTCCGCCCTTCACGGCCGATGATCCTGCCCTTCATGTCGTCGTTGGGAATGTCGACCGTGCTGGTGGTCGTCTCGGCGGTGTGCGTGGCGGCGTAGCGTTGCAGCGAGGTGATCAGCACTTCGCGTGACTTTTCCTCGCAGATTTCGGCCACGTGCTTCTCGTGCCGCATGATCGCCGCGCCGGCCTCGCGCGCCAGCTCGCGGTCGAGCATTTCGAGCAAGCGACTCTTGGCCTCTTCCTGGCTCAGGCCGCTCACGCGGTGCAGCGTCTGCCGCTGCGCGTCGAGGACCTTGTCCAACTCCTCCTGGCGGCGGTTGGATTCTTCGATCTTCTCGGCCAGCTTACGCTGGTTGCCCTCGACCATCTTCTCCTGCTTGCGCAGCCCGTCGGCTTGTTGCTCGAGGGCATCCTGGCGTTTGTCGAGCAGGCGCTCGCGCTCGTGCAGCTCTTGGCGGATGACGGCCAGTTCCTTCTCGCCTTCGCCCCGCTGCTTGATGGCCAGCTCCTTGATCTCCAACTCGGCCTCGCGGCGGCGGTTTTCGATTTCGCGCTCGGTTTGGCCGATGATCTCCTTGGCTTTTCGGTTGGCGTCGCGCACGTGCAAGTGGTCGAGCCATTTGATCAGCACGAAGGTTGCGGCGATGGCGACGCACGCGGTCAGTAGGACGATACCCGTGTTGCCCATGGTCTCCCCTGGCGTCCGCCTCGTTCGAGCCGCAAAGGTGAATGCGGTTGCGCGAACCTGGGCGGAGTTGGTAGTAAGTGACGGCGATCTCAGGCGGGAAGCGGCGCCAGGCACGGCGGGCGCAATCGCGGGACGAATCGGCGGGACGACGGCCAAACAGGCCGTGGCCGCGACGGCAAGAGAGCACCATGACAAGATTCGCAGCGCGGCGCGCATTGCCCGCCGTCAATCTGCCCGCCGTCAATCGGCCAGCGAGGGATTCCGGGAAACGGCCGGCCGCGCGGCGGTGTTCGTCGCGGTGGTCATCGTCGCGCTGGCGACGACCGACTGGGCAAGACGATCTCGACGCACCATGACCGCCGGGGGCGGCCGGTGCCGTAATCCTTCAAGTACCGTAAGAACGGACATCCAGCCAGTGATCGGTGGGGCCAGGCGTAGGCAGGCGTCGCCTTCCGAACTGTTCGGTTGCGGACGCTCACGGCGCACGACTTCCGCCTGGGGGGCCTGCTTCGAACTCGGGAGCATCCCGAGCAGTTGCTGCAAAATGATGATCAACAGGTGCATCGTTCGGCCGGCTCCCGAGCAAGGCTGGGGCTTGACAATTGGCTGCAAACAGATCCCGTCACAAACTCGCTTCGATTCGTCCCACGGTCGTCGCCAGGCGGCCACCACGGGCTCCACGCAAACACAACCTCTCATCGTAGCAGAGTTTCGTCCGACTGCAAACGATTTCTCGTTGGGGATGTGGGAAGGTAGAATGAGTGAACTCCCATCCCCCCATCTCCTCTTCATCCCCACATCCCCCTTAATAAAACCTCTTTTCATGCCGAATCCCCATATCCCGTTCGAGCGAAAGCTGGCCGAAAGCTGGCCGCCGACCGATTGGCGGGAAATGACCGTGCTGGTGGCGGTTTCCGGCGGCGCCGACAGCGTGGCGCTCGTTTGCGCCGCGGCCGCCTTGCGCGGCGCGTCGCGGGGCAGGCTGATCGTGGCCCATCTCAACCATCAGTTGCGCGGCGAGGAAGCTGCGGCCGACGAGCGGTTCGTGTTGGAACTATCCCGCCGGCTCGAACTGCCTTGCGAAGTGCGGCGCGAGCCGGTCGCCGGACGTGCAGCCCTAGTGGGCGATGGCTTGGAGGCCGCCGCGAGGGCCGCGCGGTACCAGTTCCTTCGCGAGACGGCCGAGCGCCTCGGGGCGCGCCACGTCGCCACCGCGCATACGGCCGACGACCAGGCGGAGACGATCTTGCACCGCGCGCTGCGCGGCACCGGTTTGAACGGTCTGGCGGGAATGCGGCGCGTGCGGCCGCTCGGGTCGGCCGCCACGATCATTCGCCCGCTCTTGGGTGTGCGGCGCGCCGACGTGCTCGATTACCTCGACGAATTGGGCCAGCCGTACCGCGACGACGCGACCAATTCCGACACGCGCTTCACACGCAACCGTTTGCGACATGACTTGCTGCCGCGGCTCGCGAGCGACTTCAATCCCCAGGTGGTCGATTCCCTGCTGCGGCTTGGCCGCCTGGCCGGCGAAGCA
>DATLQY010000615.1:0-2963 GCA_035534975.1 Pirellulales bacterium | reverse complement strand
CCAGTCAGCCGTTGCAGGTGCTCCAGCCCCGCGCCCGTCACCTGTGCGCCAATAAGCCCCAGATGTTCCAGCGCTGTTAACCGCTGCACATGGATAAGTCCGGCGTCGGTCACTTGGGTCTCACCATTCATGTAAAACTCTTTGAGAGCCGGCAGCCCCTTGAGGTGAGCGAGTCCGACGTCCGTCACTTGATTGCGCTTGAGCACTAGCTGGTTCAACTCCGTGAACCCACGCACATGTGCCAAACCAGCACCGGTTATTCGAGTGCCGACGACCACGAGCGATTGCAACCTCGTCAACCCATGAAGGTGTTCAAGGTCCGCATCCGTAACCTGGGCGGCGGTGAGCCAGACTTCTTGCACTTCATCGAAATAGTCCCGCCGAAGCCAACGTCGGAGGAGTCGCTTGGGAAACTTGCAAAAGTTAGCGAGATCACGCTCGAAAATCGGCCGGCGGTAGGTGTCATGATATCGAATAAGGACCAGGCCGACATGCGTCTTTACTTCGACAAGGAGACGTTCTCGCTGGTGAAGCTCGTCCACCAAGTCGCCAATTCGACCACGACCTACGAAGAATACTTTGACGATTACATCCAACTCGATGAATTGGTCTATCCCAGAAAGTCCGTCGTCTTCATCCGCGGTACGAAGCAGCACGAGAAGGAAATCACGGCGCTGAAATTCATCGAGCCACCGGCTGACGACTACTTCGATCAATCGTGATCCGCCATTAGCTAGATTGGCCGGTGCCGCAACCACGGATGGCGCGCGACGGTTACGATTTCGTTCTTCATCCGTGGTATTGCCACGCTATCCGTGGGCCATGGCCTGCACTTTTGTCGTGTGCCTTGCCAGGTTTCCAATTTTGGTTGTGGCCGAAGGCCGCGCTGGGTTCATCCGGGTTCATCCGTGGCCAATGCCGTTCGAACCCCTGTCGAACATGGGCTAGTACCGGACCTGCTCGCGGACCAACTCGGCGAAGAGCTCCGGCCGGCGCGTGCGAAGCGTGTAGTTCGCCAGCGCGCGTTGCTCGGCGATCTGCGCCGCGTCGAGGGTCGCGACGATCATCGCGTCGCGGATGCTCTCCTCTTGGGTCGTGGCCAGCAATTCACCGTCGGGTCCCCAGATGAGAGCGGCGCCAGGGTGGTGCGGTTGGTTCTCGCTGTCGCGCGGCCAATGGTCGACGTAGCCCGCCCGGCCCGCTTGATCGGTGAGCACGGCGAAGCAGGCGTTTTCGCGGGCCCGCAGCGCGTACTTGCTCACAAAACGGTGCGTGTGGCGGCGAGCGGCGGCCTCACTCTCCAAGGTGTCCTCCCAGACTCTGAACCTGGCCGCGTGCGGCATCAAGATCACCTCCGCCCCGCGCAAGGCCAGCACACGCGCGATCTCCGGGAATTGATTGTCGTAACAGATCACGATGCCCACCTTGCACGGGCCGATATCGAACACGGTGATCTCCCGCCCCCCCGTGTAATAGAAGCCCTCGTCGCGCGACAGGTGCAGCTTGCGTTGTTTCCCGATGTAACCGGTCGGTCCGACGACGACTTGCGTGTTGAAGACGAGGTCGTTCTCCTTCTCGCTCATGCCCGCGGACAAGACGAGGCGATGTCGTTTTGCAATCTCGGCGAGCCTGGCGACGCTGGGGCCGTCGGGCACCGGTTCCGCCAGCTCCCAAGTGTTCGGCGTGCAATGCCCGTGGACCACGAGCTCGGGAAACAGCACGAGCTCGGCTTTCTCGGCGGCGGCCCGCTTGCACCAATCGTCGATCGCTCGCAGCACCCTTTCGGTTTCGCCAAGGTAGCCGTTCATGCTCACGGCGGCCACGCGTGTCGTTCTCATGGATCAACCTCAAGACGGCGGCGCAGTCGCGTCAAAAGAGCGGCAGGACTTCGCCGTCGCTTACGGGGAACGGTCGGCCGAGCATGTCTCGAATCTCGGCCCTTGGTGAAATGCCCAGCGAGTGAAAAATCGTGGCGTGGATGTCCGGTGGGGAGCAAGGCTGGGTGCGGGGAAAGGCCCCATGACCGTCGCTGCTGCCGTAGACCTGTCCACCCCGAATGCCGCCCCCGGCGAGCACCACCGAATAGACGCCTGGATAATGGTCGCGCCCCGCGGCGCCGTTGACGCGGGGAGTACGGCCGAAATCGGTGAGAACGACGACCAGCGTTTCGTCGAGCGTCCCGCGAGCGGCGAGATCTTCGAGCAAGGCGGAAGCACCATGATCGAAGACCGGAAGCAACCGCGTCTTGAGCCGATTGAAGTTGTCGCCATGCGTGTCCCACATGTCTCCCGCGCCGCCGTTGAGATCACCGGCTGAGCAACAGACTTGCACGACGGGCACGCCGGCTTCCGTCAAGCGACGCGCCAAGAGCATGCTTTGCCCACCCAGGTGATTACCATAGGAACCGCGGACTTTCGGATCTTCCTTGTCGAGATCGTATGCGTTCTTGACGGCCGAACCGAAAAGGATCTCCTGCGCCAGGTTGCGGAAGTGACTGTAGTTCTCGAAATCGGAGGGCTGGCCGACTGGTTTTTCCAACGAAGCAAGAAGATGGCTTCGCGACGACGCTCGCTCGTTGTCGACGTCTCCGAGTTTCAGGACTTCGGAGCCGAGCGTTCTGGATACCCCGCCGTACGGTTCGCCGTTGGGGGTGCGAAGGACGATGGGGTCGAATTTGACCCCCAGCCATCCGCCGTATTCGCCCGCTTGCAAGGTGTTGTTATCGACCATCGGGTACGGCAATCGAACGGCGGAGGGTACCCCACGCGGCGCCGTGCGGAATTTCGAAACCATCGCGGCGAGCGAAGGCCAATCACTCGGCTCGGGGGCAATGTTACCGGCACGCGGCGGCTTGTGCCCGGTGATGTTCCAATACATCCCCCGGCCGTGCGCCGCGTCGTCGTGATGGATCGAGCGGACGATGGCCAGCTTTTCCGTTTGCAGCGCCAAATTCGGCATGTGTT